>NZ_JBPQTW010000075.1:0-28297 GCF_051386535.1 Streptomyces sp. URMC 127 | reverse complement strand
GGGCCGGCCTGCGGGCGGGGGTGGAACTCCATGGAAGGCTGGTCAGCGGCCACGGCGTCGCTCACTTGGCCGTCTCCTCTTCTGCGTCGGCGTTCTCGTCGGCGGCGGGGGCCGGGCTCTCGGTGGGCTCGTACACGAGCACGGCGCGGTTGTCGGGGCGCAGGCGCGCCCGGGCGACCCGCTGCACCTCCTCGGGGGTGATGTCCAGCACGCGCTGCACGGCGGTGAGGGCGAGCTGGGGGTCGCCGAACAGCACCGCGAAGCGGCACAGTTCGTCGGCGCGGCCGCTGACGGTGGAGAGCCGGTCCAGCCACTCGCGCTCCAGCTGGGCCTGGGCGCGCTCCATCTCGGCGGGGGTCGGCCCCTCGGCGGCGAAGCGGGCCAGCTCCTCGTCGACGGCGGCCTCGATCTCGGCCACCTCGGCGCCTCCGGAGGCCTTGACGTCCAGCCAGCCCAGCGAGGGGGCGCCGGCGAGGCGCAGGAGGCCGAAGCCGGCGGCGACGGCGGTGCGGTCGTGGCGGACGAGACGGTTGTGGAGCCGGGAGGACTCGCCGCCGCCGAGGACGGTGACGGCCAGGTCGGCCGCGTCGGCCTCGCGGGAGCCGTCCTGCGGGAGGCGGTAGGCGGCCATCATGGCGCGCGCCGGGACCTCCTCGCGGACGACCTGGCGGAGCTCCTCGCCGATGATGTCGGGGAGGGTGCCGTCGCGCGGGGGCTGCTTGCCGTCGTGCGCGGGGATGGAGCCGAAGTACTTCTCGATCCAGGCGAGCGTCTGCCCGGGGTCGATGTCGCCGACGACCGACAGGACGGCGTTGCCCGGGGCGTAGTACGTGCGGAAGAAGGCGCGGGCGTCCTCCAGGGAGGCCGCGTCCAGGTCGGCCATGGAGCCGATCGGGGTGTGGTGGTAGGGGTGGCCGTCGGGGAAGACCATGGCCGTCAGCCGCTCGAAGGCCGTGCCGTAGGGGACGTTGTCGTAGCGCTGGCGGCGCTCGTTCTTGACGACGTCGCGCTGGTTCTCCATGGACTCTTCGTCGAGGGCGGTGAGCAGGGAGCCCATCCGGTCGGCCTCGAGCCACAGGGCCAGCTCCAGCTGGTGGGCGGGCATGGTCTCGAAGTAGTTGGTGCGCTCGAAGCTGGTGGTGCCGTTGAGGGAGCCGCCGGCGCCCTGCACCAGCTCGAAATGGCCGTTCCCCTTGACCTGGGCCGAGCCCTGGAACATAAGGTGCTCGAAGAGGTGGGCGAGGCCCGTGCGGCCCTTGACCTCGTGGCGCGAGCCGACGTCGTACCAGAGGCAGACGGCGGCGACCGGGGTCAGGTGGTCTTCGGAGAGCACCACCCGCAGGCCGTTGGCCAGGCGGTGCTCGGTCGCTGTGAGGCCGCCGGTACCGGCCTGTTGCGTGGCCGTGTGACCCATGGGCATGTACGTCCCTTCGATCGCTTGTGAATCTCGCGCCCGTGCGCGACGACTCGTGCGCGGTGGCTCGCGTGATGAACAGTGCTGTCACTGTATGCAAGCGCGCTGACATCCGGCGAAGTTCCCGGCGCGGTGCCCCCTTACGGACGGGTCGTGTCCGGTGTTGTCAGTGGCGCGGTCCACAATGGTCCGCGTCAGCACCCTGCCTCGGCAATCGATCGAAGGAGCCGCAGCCGCGATGGCCCGCCGCAGCACGAAGACCCCGCCGCCGGAGAACTTCGAGGAGCGCATCCTCGACATCGACGTCGTCGACGAGATGCAGGGTTCCTTCCTCGAGTACGCCTACTCCGTCATCTACTCCCGGGCCCTGCCCGACGCGCGCGACGGTCTCAAGCCGGTCCACCGCCGCATCCTCTACCAGATGAACGAGATGGGCCTGCGCCCCGACCGCGGCTACGTGAAGTGCGCCCGCGTCGTCGGCGAGGTGATGGGCAAGCTCCACCCGCACGGCGACGCCTCGATCTACGACGCCCTGGTGCGCATGGCGCAGCCGTTCTCCATGCGCGTCCCGCTGGTCGACGGTCACGGCAACTTCGGCTCGCTCGGCAATGACGACCCGCCGGCCGCCATGCGCTACACCGAGGCCCGTATGGCGTCGGCCACGTCCCTGATGACGGAGTCCATCGACGAGGACACGGTCGATTTCGCGCCGAACTACGACGGCAGCGAGCAGGAGCCCGTCACGCTCCCGGCCGCCTATCCGAACCTGCTGGTCAACGGCTCGTCCGGAATCGCCGTCGGCATGGCGACGAACATGCCGCCGCACAATCTGGGCGAGGTCATCGCCGCCGCCCGGCACCTGATCAAGCACCCGGGCGCCGACCTCGACACGCTGATGAAGTACATTCCCGGCCCGGACCTGCCCACGGGCGGCCGGATCGTCGGCCTCAGCGGCGTGCGGGACGCGTACGAGACCGGCCGCGGCACCTTCAAGATCCGCGCCACCGTCTCCGTGGAGAACGTGACGGCCCGCCGCAAGGGCCTGGTCGTCACCGAGCTGCCCTTCACGGTCGGCCCCGAGAAGGTCGTCTCCAAGATCAAGGACCTGGTCGGCTCGAAGAAGCTCCAGGGCATCGCCGACGTGAAGGACCTCACCGACCGCGCCCACGGCCTGCGCCTGGTCATCGAGGTCAAGAACGGCTTCAACCCCGAGGCCGTCCTGGAGCAGCTCTACAAGCTCACGCCGATGGAGGAGTCCTTCGGCATCAACAACGTCGCGCTGGTCGACGGCCAGCCGCTGACCCTGGGCCTCAAGGAGCTCCTGGAGGTCTACGTCGACCACCGCTTCGAGGTGGTGCGGCGCCGCAGCGAGTTCCGGCGCGGCAAGCGGCGCGACCGGCTGCACCTGGTCGAGGGCCTGCTGGTGGCGCTCCTCGACATCGACGAGGTCATCAGGATCATTCGATCGAGTGAGAACGCGGCGCAGGCCAAGGAGGCCCTGATCGCCCGCTTCTCCCTCTCCGAGGTGCAGACGCAGTACATCCTCGACACCCCGCTGCGCCGGCTGACGAAGTTCGACCGCATCGAGCTGGAGTCCGAGCGCGACCGGCTCACCGAGGAGATCGAGAAGCTGACGCGGATCCTGGAGTCGGACGCCGAGCTGCGCAAGCTGGTCTCCGGCGAACTGGCCGAGGTGGCGAAGAAGTTCGGCACGGACCGCCGTACGGTCCTGCTGGAGTCGGCGGGCGCCCCGGCGTCGGCGGTGCCGCTGCAGGTCGCCGACGACCCGTGCCGCGCCCTGATGTCGTCCACCGGCCTGCTGGCCCGTACGGCCACGGGCGAGCCGTTCCCGCCGGCCGCGGGCGAGGCCAAGCGCGTCAAGCACGACGTGGTCGTCTCGGCGGTGCCGGCGACGGCCCTGGGCGAGGTGGGCGTGGTGACCTCCGCAGGGCGGCTGCTGCGGCTGCGGGTGATCGACCTTCCGCAGCTGCCGGAGACGGCGGCGGCGCCCAGCCTGGCGGGCGGAGCGCCGGTGTCGGAGTTCCTGACCCTGGCGGACGGCGAGAGCGTCGTCTGCCTGACGACGCTGGACGAGTCCTCGCCGGGCCTCGCGATCGGCACGGAGCAGGGCGTCGTCAAGCGCGTGGTCCCGGACTATCCGGCGAACAAGGACGAGCTGGAGGTCATCTCCCTCAAGGACGGCGACCGGATCGTCGGCGCGGCCGAGCTGCGGACGGGCGAGGAGGACCTGGTCTTCATCACGGACGACGCGCAGCTGCTGCGCTACCAGGCCTCGCAGGTGCGTCCGCAGGGCCGTCCGGCGGGCGGCATGGCGGGCATCAAGCTGTCCGCGGACGCGAAGGTGATCTCCTTCACGGCCATCGACCCGGCGGCCGACGCGGTGGTCTTCTCCCGGGCCGGGGCGCGGGGCGGCATGGGCGGCGCCACCGAGGGCTCGGCGAAGCTGACGCCGTTCGATCAGTACCCGCGCAAGGGGCGGGCGACGGGCGGCGTGCGCTGCCAGCGCTTCCTGAAGGGCGAGGACTGCCTGGTCATGGCCTGGGCGGGTGCGGCCCCGGCGCGCGCCGCGGACGCCAAGGGGGCGCCGGTGGAGCTGCCGGAGGCCGACCCGCGGCGTGACGGCTCGGGCACGCCGCTGGCGAAGCCGGTGGCCGCGGTGGCGGGCCCGGTGTAAGCCGCCCGGTGCAGGCAGCAGGACCGGGGGGCCGCCCGCGCGGCGGCGCCCCCGTCAGGCCTGTGCACCCCCGTCAGGCTTGGGCGCCCCTGTCAGGCCTGGGCGTAGCGCAGGACTCCCCACATGGCGTGCTCCTCGGCGAGGGGCTCCCCCGCGGGGACGCGGCAGCGCTCCAGGGCGGCCCGCAGGGCCCCCGCGTCGACTCCCCGGCCGATCAGCACGAGCTGGGTGAGCCGTTCCTCGGCGCGGGCCCAGGAGGAGCGGTAGAAGCGCAGGAAGTCGCCCACGGCGTGCACGGCGAACTTGTGCTTGTGCCCGGCTATGCCGAAGTACACGAAGCCCTTGATGCGGTAGAGGCCCTCGGGGCGGCTGTCGAGGAACTCCATCAGCCGCCGCGGGTCCACGGGCTCCGGGGAGACGAACTCGACGCTCTCGTAGGCGGCGTGCAGGTGCCCGCTGTGGTCGCAGCCGTCGTGGCAGGCGTGGTCGTGCCCGTCATGTCCGTCGTGCCCCTCGTCCTCGTCGCCGGCGTGGAGGTCCTCGAAGGACAGCTGCCGCACCGCCGCCGTGTCCTCCTCGCGCGGCTTGCGGTCGAAGAGCAGCTCCGGGTCGATGCGCCCGTACGACGCCGGCACGACGGGCGTGCCGGGGCTGAGCTCCGCCAGGGTGTCCAGGAGGCCGCGGCGGGCCTCGTCGCCGATCCGGTCGGCCTTGTTGAGGACGACGAGGTCGGCGATGGCCACGTGCCGGTCGAGCTCGGGGTGGCGGGCGCGGGTGGCTTCGAACTCCGCCGCGTCGACGACCTCGACGAGCCCCCCGTAGACGATGTCCTTGTTGTCGCTGGCGAGGATCATCCGGATGAGCTCCTGCGGCTCCGCGAGCCCGCTGGCCTCGATGACGATGACGTCGATGCGGGCGGCCGGGCGGGACAGCTTGTCGAGGAAGCCGTCGAGCTCGCTGGTGTCCACGGCGCAGCACAGGCAGCCGTTGCCCAGCGAGACCATCGAGTCGACCTGCCCGGCGACGCTCATGGCGTCGATCTCGATGCTGCCGAAGTCGTTGACGACCGCCCCGATGCGGGTGCCCCCGCTCCTGCCCAGGAGGTGGTTGAGGAGGGTGGTCTTGCCCGATCCCAGGAATCCTGCCAGCACGATGACCGGGATCTGTCGCTTGGCCACGGGGGGCGCCTCCATCGTCAGTCGAGCGCGGCGGGGACCGGCTGGGGCGGGGGCGGGCCCGGGTACCGGGCCGCCGGGCGGATGATCTTCGCGTCGTCCGCCCGCTCCAGGATATGGGCCCTCCGGCGGGCGACGCGGGCCGCGCGGACCCGCCCTGCCGCCGGTCCGAAGGTCGCATTCCGGCCACCCCGCGGACTTCAGCCGTCCCGGGCGTCCCGTCATACGATCCGCGACAACTCAGGTTAGGCTTGCCTTTGTGAGTACGTGCGCGACCGCCTCCCGCCAGCTCGCCGAGCCCCTGGCCGGCACCGCCGCCACCGCGCGGACGTGGCTGCTGATCGAGCAGCCGGGTCCCTGGGGCGCGGACGCGCTGACCGCGAGCCACCTCGACCCCGCCGTCGGTCAGGCGCTGGACGCCGCCGCGGAGGGCACGGGCGTGCGGATCGCGCTGATCCGCCGCCCGGGGCGGCACGCCGACTGTCACCGCCCCGGCGTCCACCGGGTGTTCGCCGCGCACACCGCCCCAGGCCGCTCCTGGATCCGCACCGCCGGAATCGCCGACCCGGCGGACCTGACCCGGCTGGACTTCGCCGCCCTCGGCGCCGGGGAGCACGGCGGCCTCTGGGAGCCGTACGAGGGCGATCCGCTGGTCTTCGTGTGCACCAACGGCAAGCGCGACCGCTGCTGCGCCCTGCTGGGCCGCCCCCTCGCCGCCGAACTGGCCGCGTCGGGGGCGGAGGCGTGGGAGGTCACCCACATCGGCGGCCACCGCTTCTCGCCCACGCTCTTCGTCCTCCCGTACGGCTACGCGTACGGGAGGGTCACCGCCCACGGCGTGAAGGAGGTCCTGGAGGCGGTGCGCGACCGCCGGATCGTCACCGGCGACTGCCGGGGCCGCTCGGCCTGGGAGCGCCCGGCCCAGGCGGCCGAGCTGGCGGTGCGCGAGCTGACCGGCGAGGAGGGCGCGGACGCCCTCGACGTGACGCGCACCGAGGGCGCGGCCCCGCACTGGTCGGTCACCGTCGCCCACGCCGACGGCCGGTCCTGGCAGGTGGCCGTCGAACAGGGCGCCGCGGAGCCGGCCCGCCCGGAGAGCTGCGGCCGGGCCCCGGGCATGCCCGCACGGATGGACGTCATATCCGTCACTCCCCTCCGTACGGACGCCCCTGCAGAGGCACCCGGCGGCCCGGGTGCGGTCAGCCCGCGTTCTTGACGAACTCCGTGGTGTAGGTCTTCCGCAGGTCCACCTTGGCGCCCTTGAGCTCGGGGTTGAAGGACTTCAGCACCTCGTGGACCGTCCTGGGGCCGTCCTCGGGCATCACGCCGTCCTTGGTGAACATCGGCAGGGTGTTCCTGACCGCCTGGACGTAGAGGTCCTTGCCGGCCTTGGCGTAGTCCGCGGGCATCTTGGCCGCGATCTCCTCCGGGGTGTGCTCGGACATCCAGGCCAGCGTCTTCACGAACGCGTTGGCGAGCTTCTGCACCACCTCCTTGTGGCTGTCGACCCAGCTGGTGTTCATGTAGAGGCTGGACGCCGGGTAGAGGCCGCCGAGCGCCGCCCGCGCCCCCTCGGGGGTGCGCATGTCGACGAGCACCTTGCCCGCGTCCTTGGCGAGGATCTGCGCGACCGTCGGGTCCGTGGTCATCCCGCCGTCGATGGAGCCCTGCTGGAGCGCGGAGATGAAGGTCTGGCCCGCGCCGACGGCCACCGGCGTGAAGTCGCTGACCTTCACCCCGTTCTTCACCGCCAGGTACTTCGTCAGGAAGTCGGTGGAGGAGCCCAGCCCGGTGACGCCGAGCTTCTTGCCCTTGAAGTCCTTGGGCGAGGACAGCTCGCCCGCGGCCTTCTTGGAGACGACCTCGACCTCCCCCGGCGTCTGCGCGAGCTGAACGACGGACTCGACCTGCTTGCCCTTCGCCTGGAGGTCGAGCGTGTGGTCGTAGAAGCCGACGACGCCCTGGACGTCGCCGGAGACGAGGGCCGTGGTGGCCTGCACGCCCGCGGGCTCGGTGAGCAGTTCGACGGTGATGCCCTCCTGCTGGAAGTAGCCGAGCCGCTGGGTGAGGACCCCCGGCAGGTAGATGACCTTGTCCAGGCCGCCGACCATGATCTTGATGACGTCGCCCTTCGCCGCTTCGAGCGCCGGGTTCGGCTTGTTCGCCGAGTTCTCGTCGGCACACCCGGCCACGGTCAGGCACATCACCGCCGCGACGGCGCCCGCACGGGCTCCGGCGGTCTTGCTGAACGTACGCATCGCTGTTCCTTACGGTCGGTGGTTCGCAGGGACGAACAGGACGTGCGGGACTGGGGGGGTGCGAGGAAAGAAATGAGGAAACGGGGAAACGGGAAACACGGTGGGGGTGCGCGGGGCGGCGTGCCTTACTCCGCCCCGCCGGACCCGCCCGGCTTCCAGCGGAAGAGCCGCTTCTCGGCGAAGGTCAGCAGCCCTTCGGCGAGCAGGGCGACGACGGCGAGGATGACCATGGCGGCGTACACGCCCGCCGTGTTGAACGTGCCCTGCGACGCGGAGACCAGCAGGCCGATCCCCTTCGCCGCACCGATGTACTCGCCGACGATCGCGCCGATGAGCGCGAAACCGAAGCTGACGTGCAGGCTGGTGAAGATCCACGAGGTGGCCGAGGGGATGACGACCTGCAGCGTCACCCGGCGGTTGCTCGCACCCAGGATGCGGGCGTTGGCCACGAGATTGCGGTCGACCTCCCGTGCGCCCTGGAAGGCGTTGAAGAACACGGGGAAGAAGACGAGGACGACCGCCGAGGCGACCTTCGAGGCCGGTCCCAGCCCGAACAGGATCAGGAAGACCGGCACGAGAGCGATCCTCGGCAGCGCGTTGAGCACCTTGATGTACGGGCTGAAGACGTCGGCCAGGAAGCGCACCCGGCCGAGCGCGATGCCGAGCACCACACCCGCCGTGACGCCCAGTACCCAGCCGAGCAGGGCCTCGTAGAGCGTGTACCAGATCTGTTCGCCGAGCGAGCCCTGCGGTGTGCCGTGGAGCGTCCACTGGACGATCTGGTCCCAGATCTTCGACGGCATCGAGAAGTAGAAGACATCGATGACGTCGTTGCGGGCCATCAACTCCCAGCCGGACAGCACGACGGCGAGCACCAGCACCCGTGCCGCGTACACCGCCAGCCTGCGCTGCCGCACGGCCTTCGCGCGCGTCAGGGAACGGCTCATGGTCAGGGCGGCGGGGGCGCCCACGGACTCGGCGGACTCAAGCGACACGGGACGCACCCCTCTCGCGCGTGATGCGCACCTCTTCGCCGAGGGAGGACCAGATCTCCCGGTAGATCTCCACGAACTCGGGCTCCAGGCGCACGGCTTCGACCTTGCGCGGCCGCGGCAGCCGTACGGGGAAGACCTGCTTGACGGTCGCCGGCCCGGCGGTCATCACGACGACCTTGTCGGCGAGGGCGATCGCCTCCTCCAGGTCGTGCGTGACAAAGACGACGGAGGCGCGCCCGCCGTGGGAGCCGCCCCACAGCTCCAGCAGCTCGTCCGACATCAGGGCCCGCGTCTGCACGTCGAGCGCCGAGAAGGGCTCGTCCATCAGGAGGATCGCCGGGTCGCACACGAAGGTCTGGGCGAGCGCGACGCGCTTGCGCTGGCCGCCGGAGAGCTGGTGCGGATAGCGGTCGGCGAAGGCCGCGAGACCCACCCGGCCGAGCCAGTCGCGCGCCCGTTCCCGCGCCTCGGCCCTGGGCACGCCGCGGAAGCGCGGCCCGGCCGTGACGTTGGACAGCACCGTCCGCCAGGGGAAGACGGCGTCCTGCTGGAAGACGAAGCCCACTTCCGGCCGGATCCCGGCCACCGGCTCGCCGCCGACCAGCACCTCGCCCTCGGTGGGCTCCTCCAGGCCGCTGACCAGGGTGAGCGTGGTGGACTTCCCGCAGCCCGTCGGGCCGACCACCGCCACGAACTCGCCCTGCTCCACGGCCAGGTCCAGATCGCGCACCGCGGTGTGCGAGGCGCCCGACGGCGTGCGGAACACCTTGCTCGCGCCGCGCAGCTCGATCGCCGGAGCGCGGCCCGGCGGGGTGCCACTGATCATGCTTGCCGCCTCCTCCTGTGCAGGTTTCCGGCCAAGGTGCTGGCCGGTGCTGGAGGCTAGATGCGGCCCGTGGCGCGCAGACAGCCTTGTGAGCGCTGTGCGGCTTGAGTGCACGAACCCTGTTCTGCTCGTTTTGCTCGCGGTAGAACAACAAAGAGCGACGAAGGCGCCACGGAAGATGACGCCGGAGACGTACGCGAAGGCACCGAGGACGACGACCGGCAGGAGGGGGACCCGCATGCGCCCCCGCTGGAGACCCCGCTGGCCGCGCCGCGTCTTCGCCCAGGTGCTGCTCGTCCAGTTACTGATCATCACCGGGGTCACCGGGCTCGCCGCCGGGCTCTTCCTCGCTCCCCTGGCCACCCAGCTCGACGACCAGGCCGAGCACCGCGCCCTGGCCATCGCGCGGGCCACCGCCGCGCAGCCCGGCATCGCGCACAGCCTGCTGGCCGGGCCGCCCTCTGCGGACGGGCCCGTGCAGGCCGATGCCGAGCGCATCCGGCTGGCGACCGGCGCGAGTTACGTGGTGGTCGTCGACACCCGCGGCATCCGCTACTCCCACACCGTCCCCGAGCGGATCGGGGAGCACGTCAGCACCGACCCCGGCAGCGTCCTCGGCGGCCGGGAGTGGACGGGCATCGCGCGCGGCACCCTCGGCCGTTCCGCACGCGGCAAGGTGCCCCTGCGCGACGGCGAGGGAGCCGTCGTCGGCGCCGTCTCCGTCGGCATCGCCTACGACGACGTGCGCGCCCTGCTGCTGCGGGCCGTGCCGGACATCCTCACCTACGCGGGCGCGGCCCTCGGCGTCGGCGCGATCGCCGCGATCGCCGTCTCCCGCCGGCTGCGCAAGCGCACCCACGGCATCGAACTCACCGAGATCTCCGCCCTGCTGGACGAGCGGGAGGCCATGCTCCACGGCATCCGCGAGGGCGTGGTCGCCCTCGACCGGGGCGGCCGCGTCCGCCTCGTCAACGACGCCGCCGCGCGCCTGCTGGGCATCGGCCGGGACGCCATCGGCCACCCCCTGGACCGCGTCCTGCCGCCCGGCCGCACGACGGACGTGCTGGCCGGCCGGGTGACGGGCACCGACCTGCTGACCGTCCGCGACGGCCGGGTGCTGGTCGTCAACCGCAGGGACACGGCCGGCGGCGGCACCGTGGCGACGCTGCGCGACCGCACCGAGCTGGAGCAGCTCCGCCGCGAACTCGACGGCACCCGCGGCCTGACGGACGCCCTGCGCGCCCAGGACCACGAGCACGCCAACCGCCTGCACACCATCGCCGGGCTCCTGGAGCTCGGCCTGCACGAGGAGGCCGCCGACTTCGTCGCCGAGGTCACCGGGGCGCACCGGGCGACGGCCGAGGAGGTCACCGAGCGGGTCCGCGACCCGCTGGTGAGCGCCCTGCTGGTCGGCAAGAGCGCGGTCGCGGCGGAGCGCGGCGTGGCCCTGCGGGTGAGCCCGGCGACCCGGCTGCCCGACCGGGTCGTGGACCCGCGCGACCTGGTCACCGTGCTCGGCAACCTCGTGGACAACGCCCTGGACGCGGCGGGATCCCACCGGGCGGCCGGCCCGCCGTTCGTGGAGGCGGAGCTGCGGGCGGTCGGGGAGACGCTCGTCGTCCGCGTGGCGGACAACGGCCCCGGCGTGCCGGAGGCGGCGCGCGAACTGGTCTTCACCGACGGCTGGTCCACCAAGGAGGCCGCCCCGCACCGCCGCCGCGGGCTCGGCCTCTCCCTCGTGCGCCGGCTGGCCGAGCGGTACGGGGGCTCCGTCCGGGTGGGCGGACGGGAGGGCGGCGGCGCGGTGTTCACCGTGGAGCTGCCCGAGGCACTGCGCTCACCGCAGCCCAAGCAGCTCACTCGAAGGGGTGAACAATGATCGATGTCCTGGTCGTGGACGACGACTTCCGCGTCGCCGAGATCAACGCCGCGTACGTGGCGCGGGTCCCCGGCTTCCGCGTCGCCGCCAAGGCCCACAACGCGGCACAGGCCATGGCCGTGCTGGAGAAGGGCGGCATCGACCTGGTGCTGCTGGACCACTTCCTCCCGGACGAGACCGGCCTGTGGCTCGTGCGCCGCCTGCGGCAGCGCGGCGACCTCACCGACGTGATCATGGTGACGGCGTCGCGCGACGTCGCCACCGTCCAGGCGGCCATGCGCTACGGGGCCCTGCAGTACCTGGTCAAGCCGTTCGCCTTCCCCGGGCTGCGGGTGAAGCTGGAGGCGTACGCGCAGCTGCGCCGCACTCTCGACGACGCGAAGGAGGCCGGGCAGGACCAGGTCGACCGGATCTTCGGCACGCTGCGCACGGCCGCCACCAGCACCCCTTTGCCGAAGGGGCACTCGGCGCCCACGGCCGAGCTGATACGGCAGGTGCTCTCGGACGCGGCGTCCCCGCTGTCCGCGCACGAGGTCGCGGCCCGGTCGGGTCTGAGCCGCTCCACGGCGCAGCGCTACCTCAAGCGGCTGGAGGAGTCGGGGCGGCTGAGCCTGACCCTCAAGTACGGGGAGACCGGCCGCCCGGAGCACCGGTACGCGTGGACAGGGCGCTGACCCCCGCGCCTTCCTCGCCCTCAGGTGGCGGACGCTCCCGGAGGCCGCGCGATGCCGTACTGGAAGGCGTAGCGCATGGCCTGGGCGCGGTCGCGCGCGCCCGTCTTGGCGAAGAGGTTGTTGATGTGCGTCTTCACCGTCGCCGTGCTGACGTGCAGCCGGCGGGCGATCTCGGCGTTGGACAAGCCCTCGGCGACCAGCGACAGCACCTCCGCCTCACGCGCGGTGAGCCCGTCGGGAAGCTCCCTGCGGACCGGGGACGCCGCGGGCGCGCACGAGGCCGCTGCCGGGCCGGCACCCGAGCCCGCGCCGGGGAACGGGTCGGCACCCGGGCCGCCACCCGGGCCGGCAGGTGCGGATCCGCCGGTCGCTGCGGGATCCGAGAGCCGCTCCAGCAGCCTCCGTTGCACGTTCGGCGAGAGACCGGCCTCTCCCGACATCACGTGCTGCACCGCCCGGACGATCTCCTCGCCGCCGGCGTCCTTGGTGAGATAGCCGCGCGCCCCCGCGCGGAGCGCCGGGAACAGCGAATCGTCGTCCGCGTAGGTGGTGAGGACGACGACATGGGTGGCCGGGTGCTCGGCGCGGATGCGCCGCGTGGCCTCGACGCCGTCGCAGCGGGGCATCCGCAGGTCCATCAGCACCACGTCGGGGGCGTGCTCGGCGACGAGCCGCACGGCCTCCTCGCCGTCGGCCGCCGCGCCGACGACCTCGATGCCCGGCAGCAGCCCCAGCAGCATCACGATCCCTTCGCGCACCACGGTCTGGTCGTCGGCCACGACGACCCTTGCGACCTCGCGCACGTCATCGCCGGTGCGCACGCCGCCACCACCGCCACCGCCACCCGTCATGCGGGCACCCGCAGATGCACCACGAACCCCTCCTCCCCGGACCCGGCCGGCCCGGCGTCCAGCGTGCCGCCCAGCAGCTCGGCCCGCTCCCTCATCCCCAGCAGACCGTACCCGGCGCCGGCGGCCCCGAGCTCTCCCGGCGCTCCGCGCGCCCCCCGGTCGCGGACCCACAGCTCGACCCATCCCTCCAGATAGGTGAACCGCATCTCCACCGGCGCCCCCGGGGCGTGCTTGCGCACGTTGGTCAGCGCCTCCTGCGCGACCCTGCGCACCGCGAGCCCGGCCTCGGCCGGCAGGGCGCGCTGCTCCCCCGTCACCTCCAGCCGCGCCCCTTCCCCCGCCGCGCACTCGCGCAGGAACTGCTCGACCGGCGTCATCTCCCCGCGCAGCGCGGACAGCGCCTGCCGGGTCTCGGCCAGGCCCTCCCGCGCCATGCCCCGGGCGGCCACCACCCGCTCCAGCACCCGCTTCGGATCCTCACCGCGCTCGATCAGCAGCCGGGCCGCCTCCAGGTGCACCATCTGCGCGGAGAGGCTGTGCGCGAGCACGTCGTGGATCTCCCGGGCGATCCGGGCCCGCTCCGCCAGCGCCGCCGACTCCGCCTCCGCGCGCCGCGCCGCCCGCTCCTGCGCCAGCAGCCGGAACCCGGCCCCGCGCGCCTCCTCGTCCAGCCGGAGTGCGTAGCCGACGAAGGGCAGGGCGACCACCGTGCCCGCGATCACCAGCGGCCGCTCGCTGCTCGCCAGGGCGTAGCTCCCCATGGCGACGGCCGAGACGAGCAAGGCGTGGAGGAGCGGCAGCCGCTCCACGGCGATCACGACGCTGCCGCCCCACAGGACGGCTGCCGACGTGGACTGCCCGGCCAGGTGCGCGGCCGCCCCCACCGCCAGCAGCACCCCGAGGAGCGCCAGGGACGGCCGCAGCCGCCGGGCCAGCGTGGTGAGGAAGTAGCCCCGGACCGCGGCGGCACAGACCAGGAAGCCCGTGGCGAAGGCGGCGTACCCCCAGCCGTGGAAGGAGCCGTTGCGCAGTGCGCCCCACAGGACCAGGGCCGCGAGCACGCCCCTGACGCCCCACGTCATCACCTGCCGGCGCTTCGGCACCCCGGTCCCGGCGAGGGCCTCGCGGGCGGGCCAGGCCGTCCAGTTCTCCATCGGCACGCGCGATCCTTCCACCCTGCCGCCGGTCTCAGCCGCCGGCCGGGACACGGTACGCCGGTCGTGTGCCGTGGACGCGGTGCACGACCACGGCGGTGCGGGCCAGCAGCACGGCGGCGACCGTCACCATCGTCGCGGCGCTGCCCTGGTGGACGCCCGCCAGCGCGCCCAGCCCGTGCAGCCCCAGCCTCAGGGCGGCCCCGCCGAGCCATATCGCGGCCGTCACCCTGCTCCCCCGGGCCCAGGTCACACCGGATGCGTCCGTCCAGACGCGGCTGCTCCACGCCCAGGCGGCCCCGGTCGCGAGCCCGGCCAGGACCCCGCCCGCCAGCAGTCCGGCCGACGCGGCCGGGTGCGCGGGATCGATCAGCCCGGGCTCGCGCACGGCCATGAAGACCAGCACGGCGGGCAGGACCCACCAGCGCTTGGCGTCCGCGCTCACCCGCTGCGGCCGGACCTGCCGGACGAGCGTGAGCACGAGGACCGCGACGATCACCAGACCATTGGCCGTACCCGGCATGAGGAACCTCCGCGGATCCCGGGAGAGCGCTGACAACGAACGCTTCCGACGCTACGGACCGGCCGCGGGGCGCGGATCGGAGCACGGGTGGGTTCCGGGTGGAGAAACACAGCGAAACACAGCGAAACGCAGCGGTGCTTTCTCCACCCAGGGGTGGAGAAAGCACCGGGAAGCACCGGGACGGAGGAGGGACCCGGGGCCGCAGAGAGCCCGGGGCGGGTCAGGCGTCGATGCGCGAGCGGTCGAGGGTGGCCGCGGAGTTGGTGATGAACTCCTTGCGCGGCGCCACCTCGTTGCCCATCAGCAGGTCGAACGTGCGCTCCGCCGCTTCCAGGTCGCTGATGTTGATCCGCCGCAGGGTGCGGTGGCGCGGGTCCATCGTGGTCTCCGCGAGCTGGTCGGCGTCCATCTCGCCGAGGCCCTTGTAGCGCTGGATGCCGTCCTTGTAGCGGATGTTCTTGCGCTGCAGGTCCATCAGCGTCTGGCGCAGCTCGTTGTCCGAGTACGTGTAGATGTACTTGTCCTGGCCCTTCTTCGGGTTGATGAGCTCCACCCGGTGCAGCGGCGGCACCGCCGAGAAGACCCGCCCCTCCTCGACCATGGGCCGCATGTAGCGCTGGAAGAGGGTCAGCAGCAGGATCCGGATGTGCGCGCCGTCCACATCGGCGTCGGCCAGGAAGATGACCTTGCCGTAGCGGGCCGCGTCGATGTCGAAGGTCCGGCCGGACCCGGCTCCTATCACCTGGATGATGGCGCCGCACTCGGCGTTCTTCAGCATGTCGGAGACCGACGCCTTCTGAACGTTGAGGATCTTGCCGCGGATGGGCAGCAGCGCCTGGAACTCGGAGTTCCGCGCGAGCTTCGCCGTGCCGAGCGCGGAGTCCCCCTCGACGATGAAGAGCTCGCTGCGCTCGACGTCGTCGCTGCGGCAGTCGGCGAGCTTGGCCGGCAGCGAGGAGGACTCCAGGGCCGTCTTCCGGCGCTGCGCCTCCTTGTGCTGGCGGGCCGCGATGCGGGTGCGGGCTGCGGCGACGACCTTCTCCAGCACGGCCCGGGCCTGCTGCTTGGCGTCGCGCTTGGTGGAGGTGAGGAACGCCTTGAGCTCCTTCGCGACCACGTTGGCCACGATCCGGTTCGCGGCGGAGGTGCCGAGCACCTCCTTGGTCTGCCCCTCGAACTGGGGCTCCGCCAGCCGCACGGTCACGACCGCCGTCAGGCCCTCCATGGCGTCGTCCTTGACGACGTCGTCCTCGGCGACGCGGAGCAGCTTCGTGGCGCGCAGCACCTCGTTGACGGTCTTGGTGACCGAGCGCTCGAAGCCCGTGACGTGGGTGCCGCCCTTGGGGGTGGCGATGATGTTGACGAAGGACCTGACCGTGGTGTCGTAGCCGGTGCCCCAGCGCAGGGCGATGTCCACGCCCAGCTCGCGGGTGACCTCGGTGGGCGTCATGTGGCCGCGGTCGTCCAGGACGGGCACGGTCTCCTTGAAGGTGCCCTGCCCGGTCAGCCGCAGGACGTCGCAGACGCCCTTGTCCTGCGCCAGGTACTCGCAGAACTCGCTGATGCCCCCGTCGTAGCGGAAGACCTCCTCGGTGCTGTCCGCGCCGTCGAGGCCGCGCTCGTCGCGGACGACGATCGTCAGGCCGGGCACCAGGAAGGCCGTCTGCCGGGCGCGCCCGTAGAGGGTCTCCAGGGAGAGCTTGGCGTCCTTGAGGAAGATCTGGCGGTCCGCCCAGTAGCGGATGCGGGTGCCGGTGCGCGCCTTGGGGATCTTCTTCCCCTTGAGGAGGCCGTTGGCCGGGTCGAAGGGGGCGTCCGGGCCGGACTCGGTGAAGATGCCGGGTACGCCGCGGCGGAAGCTGATGGAGTGGGTCCGGCTGTTGCGGTCGACCTCGACGTCCAGGCGGGCGGAGAGCGCGTTGACCACCGACGCGCCGACGCCGTGCAGGCCGCCGGACGCCGCGTAGGAGCCGCCGCCGAACTTGCCGCCGGCGTGCAGCTTGGTCATGACGACCTCGACGCCGGACAGCCCGGTCTTGGGCTCGACGTCCACGGGGATGCCGCGGCCGTTGTCGCGGACCTCCACGGAGCCGTCGTCGTGCAGGACCACCTCGATGCGGTCGCAGTAGCCGCCGAGGGCCTCGTCGACGGAATTGTCGATGATCTCCCAGAGGCAGTGCATCAGGCCGCGGCTGTCCGTCGAGCCGATGTACATACCGGGCCGCTTGCGGACGGCTTCCAGGCCTTCGAGGACGAGCAGGTGCCGCGCGGTGTAGTTGGACCCGTCCCGGTCTGCCCCGGTGAGCAGCGCAGTGGACGGCACGGACGTTTCGGCGGTCACGCGGGTTCGCTCCTCGCTGAATTTCTTTTCGGCCCCGGTCGGGCGGACCGGCGGCCCGGTTGCCGTTCAGAGGGTACCGATGCCTGGTAGAGCCTTTGTGCAGCCACCCGTGGGAACGACCATGCTAGTCCAGGCTTCGATCACACGTTCGATGACACGATGGAGTGACGTGCACATCACGTTCCCTTGGAGGCATGAACCATTTAGGCTCCGGGCACGTCCTCAAGAACACCGGCAAGCCGGCCGGGAGGACGAAAGCCCCCAGCGATGTGAAACCGTAGGCCCACGCAATACGGCTCATTCGCCGCCAACCGTCAAGATCTGGCCGACTCGGAAGCGATTCGGAGGGAACTTTCAAGGAAAAGCCGCGAGCGGGAACGTTTTCGGCCTGGTTGGATGTTGACCCTGGTACGACAGCTCGTCGAGCTAGAGAAGAGGCGACGTGACTACTGTTCTGACCCCCGCGAGCCCGCTGACGGCCGC
This sequence comes from Streptomyces sp. URMC 127, assembly GCF_051386535.1. Taxonomy (NCBI): domain Bacteria; kingdom Bacillati; phylum Actinomycetota; class Actinomycetes; order Kitasatosporales; family Streptomycetaceae; genus Streptomyces; species Streptomyces sp. URMC 127. The sequence continues at coordinate 11,029 of NZ_JBPQTW010000075.1, read as the reverse complement.
TGACCGCTGCGACCGGTGCGGCGCTCAGGCCTACCTGCGCGTCGTTCTCATGAGCGGCGGTGAACTGCTCTTCTGCGCCCACCACGGACGCAAGTTCGAGCCAGAACTCAAGAAGATCGCCGCGGAAATACAGGACGAGACGGAGCGGCTCACCGCCTCCCCGGCGTCTGCGCCCGACGAGGACCGCTGAGTCCGTAGCGGAACGCTGACACATCGCATCCGACGACGAGCGAGGTCCGGCCCCGTGCCGGACAGCCGCGGGCGGCTGCCCCCACTGCGGGGGAAGCCGCCCGCTCTCGTACGCTCCTGGGCCCGCCCTTGATCCCCTTGCCGGCCTGCGGCCTGTGCTTGTGCGGCTGTGCCGCCGCCGGCGGGGCAGAGACCGGGGCCGGCAGTGTCGTGGGCTGCTGAGGCGGCGCCGCGGGCGGTCGCGCCGCATCGGGGCTGTGCGCCGCCACGAGGGCCGTGTAGGCCGACATCCGGGTGTAGACCCCCGGGTAGAACGGCTGGCCGCAGCCGGCCCCCCAGGACACCACGCCCACCACCTTGCCCTTGGACACCAGCGGGCCCCCGCTGTCGCCCTGACAGGCGTCCCGCCCGCCCAGCGGCACCCCCGCGCAGAGCATGGACGCCCGGCGGTAGACCCCGTCCGCGCTGCCCGGATAAGCCCGCTCGCAGGCCGCGTCCTGCAGGATCCGCACCCGCGCCCCGCGCAGGATGTCCGAGTAGCTGCCGTTGCCCACGACGTCTCCCCAGCCGTAGACGGTGGCCTGCCCGCCCACCTGGTAGGCGGGGTCGCCCTGCGGCGCGATCGGGATCACATGGCTCTCGGGCACGGCGCTCTTCAGCGTGAGGACGGCGATGTCCCCGGCGTTGCTCCCGGGGTCGAAGCCCGGATTGACCCAGGTCTCCTGCGGCTCCATCTCCGCGCCGCCGACGCCCCGCAGATCGTCCCGGCCGACGATGACGCGCAGGTCGTTCGCGTCGCTCACGTCGACGCCCAGCACCTCGTGGCTCAGGCAGTGCGCCGCCGTGACGACCGTTCTGCGGCCCACGACGACGCCGCCGCAGAACTGTCCGGCCCTGGCGGCCCCGAACCGCTGACGGCTGCCCAGGGCGACCACCCAGGGCGCCTCGGAGCTCCTGACGGACTGCCCTCCGACGACCGCACGGTCCGCCACCGCCGGAGCGGGGACCGCGACCAGTAGCGCGATCGACCCGGCCAGCAGGCAGCTCAGCGAACGCATACAGTCTCCTGACTCTGCGGAGTTCCTCGTACACCAAGAGTCAACCCGCAGGGCCCGCGACGCATCCGGAAGCTGGACGGCATGCCTCCGGATCCGTCGCACTGTCACCCGTACAGCCGCAGGGCCCGGCACCTCGGGAGAGGTGCCGGGCCCTGCGGGACTGCTGTCGTTCCGCTTGAGGACTAGTCCAGGTAGTCGCGGAGGACCTGGGAACGGGACGGGTGGCGCAGCTTGGACATCGTCTTCGACTCGATCTGGCGGATACGCTCACGCGTCACCCCGTAGACCTTGCCGATCTCGTCGAGCGTCTTCGGCTGGCCGTCGGTGAGGCCGAAGCGCATGGAGACCACGCCCGCCTCGCGCTCGCTGAGCGTGTCCAGGACGGAGTGCAGCTGCTCCTGGAGCAGGGTGAAGCTGACGGCGTCGGCCGGCACGACCGCCTCGGAGTCCTCGATGAGGTCACCGAACTCGCTGTCGCCGTCCTCACCCAGCGGGGTGTGGAGGGAGATCGGCTCGCGGCCGTACTTCTGGACCTCGATGACCTTCTCCGGGGTCATGTCGAGCTCCTTGGCCAGCTCCTCCGGGGTGGGCTCGCGGCCCAGGTCCTGGAGCATCTGGCGCTGGACGCGCGCGAGCTTGTTGATGACCTCGACCATGTGCACCGGGATACGGATGGTGCGGGCCTGGTCGGCCATCGCGCGCGTGATGGCCTGGCGGATCCACCAGGTCGCGTACGTGGAGAACTTGTAGCCCTTGGTGTAGTCGAACTTCTCGACCGCACGGATGAGACCGAGGTTGCCCTCCTGGATCAGGTCCAGGAAGAGCATGCCGCGGCCGGTGTAGCGCTTGGCCAGCGAGACCACGAGCCGGAGGTTGGCCTCCAGGAGGTGGTTCTTGGCGCGGCGCCCGTCCTCGGCGATGATCTCCAGCTCGCGCTTGAGCTTGGGGGCGAGCTTGTCGGAGTTCGCCAGCTTGTCCTCGGCGAACAGGCCCGCCTCGATACGCTTGGCGAGCTCGACCTCCTGCTCGGCGTTGAGCAGGGGGACCTTGCCGATCTGCTTCAGGTAGTCCTTGACCGGGTCGGCGGTGGCGCCGGCGACGGCGACCTGCTGCGCGGGAGCGTCGTCCTCGTCGTCGTCGGAGAGGACGAAGCCCTTGTTCTCGCCGGTCTCGTCCTCCTCCTCGCCCTTGCCCGGGGCCGGGGTCTCGTCGACGAGGTCCTCGTCGAGGAGCTCGTCGGCGTCCTTCTTGGCGGCGGTCTTCTTGGCCGCCGTCTTCTTCACGGCGGCCTTCTTCGCCACCGTCTTCTTCGCCGCCGCCTTCTTGGCGACGGCCTTCTTGGCGGGCGCCTCCGCGCTCTCGTCGTCGCCGTACGCCGCGGAGGCGGAGGCGGCGGACGCCGAGGACGCGGTCTGCCTGGCCGTGACCGTCTTGGAGGCGACGGCCTTGGTGGCGGTGCGCTTCGCCGGGCTCTTCGCTGCGACGCTCTTGCGGGTGCGCTTGGGCGCCTCGGCGGCACTGACCATCAGCGTCACACCCTCCTCGTCGAGGACCTGGTTGAGGCTGCGCAGAACGTTCTTCCACTGGGTTGGCGGAATCTGGTCAGCCTCGAAGGCCCGACGCACGTCGTCGCCGGCGATCTGCCCCTCGGCCTTTCCCTGCTCGATGAGCGCCATCAGAGACTCGGATTCGGCGATCTCCGGCGGGAGCGTACGGGATGTGCTGGCCGACACGAACAACCTCTCGGAACGATGGAAACGGCTTCCGGCCCCGGCCCGCCCTGATCGGGGAACCGGTTCCGACGACCGCCGGCAAGGATGAACCGACGGCGCGCGGGTGATGGGATGCAGACGGAGACAGCGCCCCGGACGAGGCCGGTATTCCCTCCGCGTCCATCACCTCTTTAGTCATCGCACTGCCTCAAGGAGCGTTACGCCCAATCCTCGTGGCCCGAGTCACAGCCCAAAACGGAATGAATGCCTGTTCAACCGGACAGAACACTCCGTTCCACGGCCTCCCGGTCCGAGTTCCGGGAGGGGCGCCCGCGCCGGCGGACGGCTCACGGGCACGGCCGCGCATCCGGCCGCACGCGCGGGTCCCGTCCCGGCCCTGCGCGCGCGGCCCTTCCGTACGACCCCACTCGTACCGTCCCGCTCCTCTGCGCGGTCAGTGCTCGCGCGGTGCGGGCACCACGCGCTCGACGTCCGGGTGGGCGATGAGCAGCTGGCGCATGGCGGCCTCCGCCCCGGCGCCGTCGCCCGCGCCGACGGCGTCGACGATGCGGAGGTGGTGCCCCACGCCGGCCTCGGTGGGACGGTCGCAGCCGCCGGAGGGCGCGCCCGAGACGTGCAGCGCGGAGGAGACGATGCCGGCGAGGTGCTCCAGCATGCGGTTGCCGGCGACCTGCAGGAGCAGGGAGTGGAACTCGGCGTCGGCGCGGGTGAAGGTGAGCGAGTCACCCTGGGCCAGGGCGTGGCCCATGATCTCGGCCATGTCGGCCAGGCGCTGCTGGACGTCCTCGCGGCCGTGCCCGGCGGCGAGGCGGGCGGCCAGCGGCTCGATGGTCCAGCGCAGCTCGCACAGCTCGCGGCGCTGGTCCTCCCGCTGCGGGCCGAAGGCCCGCCACTCGATGATGTCGGGATCGAGGAGGTTCCAGTCGCTGACGGGGCGGACGCGGGTGCCGACGTTGGGGCGCGCGCTGACGAGGCCCTTGGCCTCCAGGACGCGCAGGGATTCACGGACGACGGTCCTGGAGACCTCGAAGCGCTGTCCGATCTCCTCGGGGACGAGCGGGCGGTCCGCGCCCAGGTCGCCCGAGACGATCATCTGGCCGAGCTGCTGCACGAGCTGGCCGTGCAGGCCCCGGCCCCGGCTGCCGGCGGCCCTGCGGCCGGCACGGCTGAGCTCCGCCTCGCCGTCCCAGGCGGGCGGTGCTCCGCGGTCGGCCCCCGGGGCCTCCGCGTAGGAGTAGCGGTCAAGCTCGCCCGGGCCTGCGAGGCCGGAGTCGGCGGGGCGAGCCGCGGTCATCATGGTGTGCGCAAGGGTACTCACGCCTCCTTTGTCGGCGACACCTCGAGGTCCCTTGAGGTCTTTGGTGAAAAGCACACGAAAGGGTGATCGCCCATTACCTCACAATTGACGGCCAAACGGACAGAATCGGGCACTCTCCGAGACGGCTCATATACGGAGCGTGCCCGCCTCGGCCTGTGAACGCCGCACGTGGGAAGGGGTGCCGGGGTGCGGGGCGGGCGCCGCGGCGGCCCTCACCGCGGCCTCCCGCGGAACACCGTGAGGACATAGGCGCCGAGGAGCGCCCCGAGCGACAACGCGAGCGCCCAGCCGACCGGCTGGGAGACCAGCCGCAGCGCCGTCGAGACGCCCCGGTCCATCCCGGAGGGCCACTGCACGAGCGCGGCGGAACGCAGCCGCTCCGGCAGCCCGACGAGCGAGCGGGCCGCGGGCTCGGCGAGCACGCTGCCGAGGACCGGCACCACGAGCGTCGGCACGGCGAGCACCGCGACCACCCCCAGCGCCGTCGACCGGAACAGCCCGGCGGCCAGCAGCCCCGCCCAGGCGCAGCCCAGGGTCAGCGCCGTCCAGCCCGCCAGCAGCACGGCCCAGTCGCGCGGGAGGGCGACGACGTCGTCGCCGAAGAGCAGGCCGAGGGCGCCGGCGTCGAGGAAGAGGGAGGCCAGGGCGAGCAACACGGCCGTGACGGCGGTGACGGCGAGCTTGGCGAGGAGCAGGCCGAGGCGGCGCGGGACGGTGCCCTGGTCCGGGGCGAGTGCGGGATAGCGGAACTCCTGGCCGAAGGCGAGAGCGCCGAGGAGGCCGGCGCCGAAGACGACGGGCGGCAGCGGCAGCAGGGCCGGCCAGCCGGTGAGCACCCGCGGTTCGGGGGTGCTCCCGGACCTGGCGAGGAGGACGGCGACGAGCAGGGAGGCGGCGAGGGAGGCGGCCGCCACGATCCAGCCGGTCCGCACGCCGGTGGCGCGGCGCAGCTCGTACCGCAGCGGCCAGGCCGGGTCGGGCGCCGGGAGGCGGGGCTGCAGACGCGGCAGGCCGGCGGGGCCTGCCGTCTCCCCGGCGGCGGTGGCGCCGGGCTCCCCCGCCGTCGCGCTCCCGGGCCCGTCCGCCGGGGCCGGCGCGGAGGGGGCGGGCCGGCGTCCGTCGGCCCGCAGCAGCGGGGGTACGGGGCCGGTGTCGCCGATCTCCTCGGTCAGCCGGTGGAGGAGGATGCCGTGCCGGTAGGCGGTCTCGCCGACGACGGCGCAGCTGCTGCCGTAGACGGACAGCTTGCTGCCGCCCTCCTGTACGACCTCCACCTTCTGCCCGGTCCCGGTGGCCCGCGCCTCCTCGGCCTCGGCGCCGAGGGCGTGGGCGAGGCGGGCGGCCAGCGGCGACTGGACGGCGACGCGCGGCCGCAGGCGGGTGCGGGAGAACTCGGCGGCCTCCTGGTCGGCGACGAGGCGGCCCTCGTCGATGGTGACGACCCGGTCGGCGATCCGGGCCGCCTCCTTGGGGTCGTGGGAGGTGACGAGGACGGCACCGCCGTGGTCCGCGTAGGCGCGGAGCATGCCGTGCAGCCAGGCCGTCTCGCGGGGCGAGAGCTCGTGGGCGGGCTCGTCGAGGACGAGGGTGTGGGGGTCGCCGAGGAGGGCGGCGGCGAGGCCGAGGCGGCGGTCCATGCCCAGCGAGAAGTCGCCGAGGCGCTGCCCGGCGAGGCCGGTGAGGCCGACGACCTCCAGGACGTCGTCGGCGCGCTCGGCGGGGACGCCCGCGGCGGCACTGAGCATGCGCAGGTGGCCGCGGGCGGTGCGGGCCGGGTGCCCGGGGACGTCGCCGAGGACGACGCCGATCTCGCGCGCGGGGTGCGGGACCCGGTCCAGGGGGCGGCCGCGGAAGAGGGCGACGCCGCGGCCGGGGTCGAGGCGCAGCAGCAGCCGCAGGGCGCTGGTCTTGCCCGCGCCGGGGGCACCGAGCAGGACGGTGACCCGGCCGGGGCGGGCCTCGAAGGTGAGGTCGTCGACGGCGGGGAACCGGTTGCGCTGGGGGGCGCTGGTGAGTCCGATGGCCTGGATCATGGCTTCTCTCGCGGGGCGTGAGACGGCTCGGCGGCACCCCTCGGGTCGCTCGGTGACCGAGGCGGCCGAGGGCGCGGGGGATCGCTGGGATGTACGGCAGCACCGTAACCCGGTATGTCCGAATTGCCACGCAATGTAGGCAGTTGTAAGCGTGTCCCCTCATGGACATGCGCTCGCGTGCATGCCGATCAACCGGGGGGCGCCGCGACGTGCGGCTCTCCCGGTCAGGAGCGGGCGGGGCCGGTGGGGCTAGGCCTCGGGGCGGAGCATGGGCGGGTTGAGGAGCGTGGCTCCGCCGGCCCGGAAGAGCTGGGCCGGACGGCCGCCCTGACGCGTCGTCGTCCCACCGGTGGGCACCAGGAAGCCGGGGGTGCCCGTCACCTTCCGGTGGAAGTTGCGCGGGTCGAGGGCGACGCCCCACACCGCCTCGTAGACCCGGCGCAGCTCGCCGACGGTGAACTCCTGGGGACAGAAGGCCGTGGCCAGCGACGAGTACTCGATCTTGGACCGGGCGCGCTCGACGCCGTCGGAGAGGATCTGCGCGTGGTCGAAGGCGAGGGGGGTCACCTGCTCGCCGTCGCGGCCGTAGCCCGACTCCTGGTCCAGCAGCTCCTCCACCGGCGCCCAGCGCACGCTGCGCGCGTCGCCTCCGGGGCGCGGAGCGGGCAGATCGGGCGCGAGCGCGAGGTGCGCGACGCTCACCACGCGCATGCGCGGGTCGCGCTTCGGATCGCCGTACGTGGCGAGCTGCTCCAGGTGCGCGGCGTTGGGCAGGACGGGCCCTGCGGGGTCATGGGCGTGCAGCCCGGTCTCCTCGGCCAGCTCCCGCGCGGCGGCGGTCGTCAGGTCCTCGTCGCCTCGTACGAACCCGCCCGGCAACGCCCAGCGGCCCTGGAACGGCGGCTCGCCGCGGCGGACGGCCAGCGCGCACAGCGCGTGCCTGCGCACGGTGAGCACGACCAGGTCGACGGTGACAGCGAAGGGCGGAAAGGCCGACGGGTCGTAGGGCATGACGCGATCATAGTCGTCTGCCTGACGATAAACAGGGTCTTGCGGAGGGCCGGCAGGCATCCCGTCCACGAGTCTCGCAGGCACCGCGCTCACACCCCCAGCTGCAGGCCGTCGGCGGCTTCCTCGACCATGCCGAGGCCCAGCCTGCTGATCCGCATCGCGAAGGGCTGCTCGGCGATCCGCAGTCCGGTGAACCTGAGCGCCCCGAGCGGCGCGGTGTGCAGCGGCCGCACCGCGACACAGCCCGCCGGGGCGTCAGGGCGCAGCCCCGCCAGGGCGGTCAGCAGGTGCACCGCCCCCGCGGCGGCGACGGCCGCGGGACGGCAGGCGGCCGGGTGCGGCAGGGGTGCGCTCCCGGACGTGCGCTGCTCCCCCGCGTACATCTCGGGCAGCCGGTGGCCGAAGGCCGCCGCCGCGTCCAGGGTGCCGCGCAGCAGCGAGCCCGCCTCCTTCTCGTAGCCTGCGGAGGCCAGGCCCGCCACGGCCACGGCGGTCTCATGGACCCGGACGGCGCCGCTGCGGTGGCCGAAGGGGTTGTGCCCCGGCTCCTTCGCCCCGAGGCTGCGCAGGCCCCAGCCGGAGTCGAGCGCCGGACCGCCGAGCAGCCGGGCGAGCTGCTCCGTCTGCACCCTGTCGAGCAGCCCCGGCGCCGGCATCCCGCCGCCCAGCAGGCCCGTGTCGAGGAGGTGGGCGGCGGAGCCGCCCAGGTGCGGTATCAGGCGCCCGTCGGGCGTGCGGGCGGCCGCCGGGCGCCCGCCGCCCGGATCCTCCACCCAGAACTCCTCGCGGAACCGCCCGCGCAGAGCGGCCGCCCAGCTCCGCCACTGCTCGGCCCCGGGGCGGTTGAAGGCCTCCAGCAGATCGGCCCCCAGCACGGCCGCGCGGTGGGCGTGCGCCTGTGTCTCGCACCGGAACGGCCCGCCGGGCACCGGGTCCGCGAGGTATCCGTCCTCCCCGGCGGCGGTGCGCAGCCACGCGAGGCAGCGCTCGGCAGCGGGCAGCAGCGCTGCCGTCTCCCGCTCCGGGAGCCCCCACCGGCGGGCCTCCGCCAGGACGACCGGGAACAGCAGCGTGGCCTCGACGCCGGTGCAGCCGGGCGGCAGATGCGCCCCCGCGTGGCGCAGGGCGCCGGGGATCCGCCCGCCGTCGGGGCCCGGCCCCGCGAGCTGCGTACGGGCCAGGGTGCGCAGCGTCCCGGCGGCCAACCGGACGCCGAGGGGCAGCGTCATCCGCGCCGCCCAGAGGGCCTCGGCGGGGGCGAGGCCGCAGCGCCAGGGGACGCCGGCCGCGACATGGACGTCACCGGGGCTGCCGGGGTCGCGCACGAGCAGTGCGCGCAGATCGTCGAGAGCGGCGGCGAGCAGGGCGCCCGCCCGGGGGTCGTCGCCCTCCGCCTGCGGATCCCCCCAGGGGACCGTCGCGGCACGCCCCTGAGGGACGGCGGCCTCGGGCTGCCGGACCTTCCCGGGCTGCTCGGGCAGGACGCGGAGCTCGATGCTGCGCGTGCCTCCCGGCGGCAGCTCGATCTCCCAGCAGAGCAGACCCGCCGATGCCAGGGCGTCGCCGGGCGGGGGGTCGGCGGTGACCGCGGCCTGGGCCTCCCGCGTGGACCACCGCAGGCCGGAGGCGTGCACCCCGGCCGGGACCTCGGGCCCGGCCGCCCCCGCCGCGACCGCGCCCAGCTCCGCGAGGTCGGTGCCCAGGGACACCTCGACGGGCAGCCGCAGGGCCCGGGCGGCGGTGCTGCGCAGCGCGATCCGCTCCACGCCCTCGGCCGAGCGCATCCGCTCGACGGTGACGGCGGGGTCGGGCCCCGAATCCGCTGCCGTCCTCACGGCGCCGACGAAGCGGGCCCTGTCGGCGCCGAGCATCCGCCCCTGCACGGGCAGTGGCTCGGCGCCGCCGACCCTCAGCCTGCAGCGGGCCAGGAGCCGGCGCCCGCCGCGGTAGAAGCCGTCGAGCCCCTGCCCCGTCATCTGCCCGTGCTCGCCGGAGATCGCCAGGGCCGGCAGCGCGACGCAGATCACGGCCGCGTGCACGGGCTGCGGGGCGGGCGGGCGCGCCGGGGTGGGGCGCTGCGGCGGCGCATGACGGGGCCGGGGCGGCTGGCCATGGGGGACGGTGCCTTGCACTTGACTGCGCTCCCCTGTGGGTGTCACGGACCGGGACGACGGACAACGTTTGCGGGCCACACGGATGAACGGTGCCGGACCCGCCGAGGTCACGGTGTGGAGGGCCGCAGGTGCGGGCCATGGATTCACTGCGGCCGCTCCTGCCGGTTGCGGTCCCCTTGCCGGGCGCTCTTGCGGCGCGTACGGGACCTGCCCGCGGGCCCGGCCGGGCCGCCGGGTCCGGTGCTGCCCGCCGGGCCGCCGGGCCGCGTCCGGCGGCGGGCGCTTCGCGTGCTGCCGGTGCCCCGTGCCGCAGCGCTCGCCGGGCCCGCCGGGGCCGCTACCGCCGCTTCGAGGCGCTCGACCTCGGCGCGGACGGCGTCCTGCAGGGCCCGGTCCGCCCGCTCCTGCCTCAGGCACTGGCGGAGCGGCTCCGGGTCGAGCCCTTCGTTGCACGCGCGGTAGAGCAGCTGGGCGAAGACGTACTCGGGGTCGGCGGCCAGGGCCCGGCTGAGGGCGACCCGCGCCTCCGGCTGGTCGTCGGCCGCCCAGGCCACCCAGCCGGCGAGCGTGACGGGAGCCGCCGCGTACTCCGCGTACGGGTGCACGCAGCGGCGGGCCAGGGCGCGCCACACCCTCAGCACCGCTGCGGCCTGCGGGCCCTCCATCCACTCCGCGGCACGGTCGCGCGTGACGCGGTCCTGCAGGCCCACGATGACCGTGGCGGCCTCCTCGTCCGTGAGGAGGGAGTCGTCGCGCGCGTCGGAAGCGGGCCGGCCGGGGAGCGGCGGTGCCTGCTCGAACCGCTCGGCCAGCGCCCTGGCGAGAGCGAGCGTCTCCTGCCGCACGGGCTCGCAGCCGTCGTCGCCGAGGATGCGGGGCACCATCGAGAAGGCCGCGGCGTCGAGCGCCCTGCGCTGCGCCTCCGCCCTGCCGCCGGTGAGGGGTGCGTAGCGCTCCTCCATCTCCCGCAGGGTGCCGCGCACCTCGATGCCGGCGTAGGTGGCGGCGGCCGCCATGACGGACGTGCCGGGCAGGGAGAGCGGGGTGCCGCCGGGCGGGCAGCAGCGGGGGTCGGGGCAGCAGTACGACCAGAAGCGGCCGCCGGAGATGCACAGGGCCTCGTGCACCGGCATGTCCAGCCGGCCGCAGGCACGGCGCAGGCTCTGAGCGAACGGGCGCAGGCGCTCCATGACCTGCTGCGGGCTCTCGCCGCCTGCGGTGTCGGGGTCCTGGCAGAGGAAGACGACGACGCCGTCGGGGCGGTTGCCGCGCTTGCTGCTGCCGGTCAGGAGGGTTTCGGCGAGCTGGTCGCAGACCTCCGGCCACTCCTCGCCGCTGCGCGGGATGCCGAGCCTGAGCCGGCCCCCGAAGCGGCCCCGGTCGCCGTGCAGCGCGACGAGGACCACGCTGTCCGTCGGGTGGAAGCCGAGGAGATACGGGAGGGCGTCGGCCAGCTCGGCCGGGGAGCGGAGGGTGACCTGCTGCTCGGGACCCTCGCCCGGGGCGCCGGGTGCGCCGGCGGACGACGGGGAGGGTGGAGAGGAGGGCGAGGAGGGCGAGGACGGGGAGGAGG
>NZ_JBPQTW010000074.1:0-28330 GCF_051386535.1 Streptomyces sp. URMC 127 | reverse complement strand
GAGGGGGAAGAAGGGGCCGGTGCCGGCGGCTTCAAGGACCGCACCGCCACCCACTTGCCCGGCCGTAACGCGGGCCGTGCGGCTTCCGCTGCTCCCTGTTCCGGCGGCCGGCCGTCCTCCCCCGGCCCGCCGTGCCCGTCCGGGGCGGGCGTTGCCGCTGCGTCCGGTGACAGGGGCGGGGTGAACCAGCCCCGGTCACTCGCTCTGCCGTGCGCGCCGCCACCGTCGGCCGACCTGGCCGGAGCGTCGTTCATCGTCTCGCCTCGAACATGTCTCGGTCCGTCCTCGCACTTCCGTCCCAGCCGGAAAGTGTTCGCAATTCCCCGCTCTGCTCATGGGTCTGCGTTCAGGCTGGGCAGCATGCCACCTTCCGCGCGGCCCCGGCGCGATTCGCGCGAAGTACGAGTGGCACGGCCCCCGTTGAGGCTAGGATCGGCCGCCCGCTATCCCTGCGAGATCCCCCGGGAGCCGACGAGTTCGTAGGCTTCCCTGAGGTCCCGGCCCGCGTATGCGTGGACGGCGATGTCGCGTACGTGGTGGTCCGCGTTCACGGCCACGGAGACCGGGACCACGGAGAACAGCTGGGCGTCCGACATCGAGTCCCCGTAGGCCACGCAGTCGTCGCGGGTCAGGCCGAATTCCGCGCAGAGGGCGTCGGCAATGCTGACCTTCGCCCCGGCATCGAGGATCCCCGCCGGGTCCACCGGGTCCCGGAAGGGCACCGAGGGCCAGAGCGAACCGTGGGCGGCATCCGCGCCCCAGGTCAGCAGGCGCTCCACGAAGAAACCGGGGGACAGCGAGATCACGGCGCACCGCTCGCCGCGGGCTCGGATCTCCGCCCACACGTCGCGGATCCCGGCCATCCAGGGCGCGCCGTCGAAAGCCGCGCTGACGTGTTCCTCGGTGAGGTCCCGCCACAGGTCGCAGGCGAGTTCGGCGAATCGCGGCGGGTCGAGCTCGCGGGCCGCGAAGGCCCTTTCCAGTTCGGCGATCTCACGCTCGACCCCGAGCTGCCGGGATATCTCGATCGCCGCCGCGGACCCGTGCATCAGGGTCCCGTCCATGTCGAACAAATGCAGTCTGCTCACCGGCCCGAGCGTAGGCGGCCCGGCACCGGAGGACACGCGAATAGTGCGTGGGCCCGGTGCCGGGCCGGTGCGTACAGCACTCGTTGCGCGTACGGCACTCGTTGCGCGTACGGCGCCCGCTTATGCGTACGGCGCTTGCCCGGAGGCCGGCGTCAGCCGCCCAGCACGTTCTTTATCGCGGCCAGGGCGATGCCGTGGTCCTGCTCCGGAGCTCCGCCGCCCACACCGATCGCGCCGACGAGCCGGCCGTCACGGTGCAGGGGCACTCCCCCGGCGATGAAGAGCAGCGGGCGGTCCAGGGCCGTCGGCAGGGTGTGGAAGAGCCCGTCGGGCCGGACGGCGTCGACCAGGTCGGCCGTCGGGGCGTCCAGCTGCAGCGCGGTGAACGCCTTGCGCGTGCTGGTCTCCCCCGCGATCAGCACGGCCCGGTCGTCCCGGCGGAAGGACAGCAGGTGGCCGCCCGCGTCGAGGACGGTGACGGCGATCCGCACGCCCTGCTCGTCCGCGGCCCGGCGGGCGGCGGCGACGAGCGCGTCGGCCTCGTCCGTGGCGAGGGGGAGGACAGGGGTGGCGGTGGCGGACGTGGTCATCAGGTTCTCCTAGTGGTGCAGTGATGCGTGGTGCAGTAGTGCGTAATGCGTGGTGCGTGGCTCTGTTTCAAGGCGCCCGTACGGCGTTTACGAGTACTGCCGTTCCGGCGCGGACTCCTGCCGCGCCACGATGCGGCCGGCCCGCGCGCCCGCCGCGCCCGACGCCTCCCGCGCCCCCGTGCGGCGCTCCAGCGCCAGGGAGAGGAGGGCCAGGAGGAGCGCGGAAGCGGCCATGGCCGCGCCGACCCAGTTCGGCGCCGTGTAGCCGAAGCCGGCGGAGATCACGAGGCCGCCGAGCCAGGCGGCGATCGCGTTGCCGAGGTTGAAGGCGCCGATGTTGGCGGCGGAGGCGAGGGTGGGCGCCTCCGCGGCCTGGTCCAGGACGCGCTTCTGCAGCGGCGGGACCGTCGCGAAGCCCATCGCCCCGATCAGCGGGACGGCGATCGCGGTGGCGATCTTGTTGTGGGTGGCGAGCGGCAGCAGCGCGAGGACGATCGCCAGGCCCGCGAGGGCGGTGAGCAGCATGGGCATCAGCGCGCGGTCGGCGTACCGGCCGCCGATGAGGTTGCCGGCCACCATGCCCACGCCGAAGAGGACGAGGAGCCAGGTGACGGAGGACGAGGCGAAGCCCGCGGCTTCGGTCATCATCGGCGTGAAGTAGGTGGTCATGGTGAAGACGCCACCGAAGCCGAGGACGGTCATCGCCATCGCGAGCAGGACCTGGGGGTTGCGGAAGGCGGCCAGTTCGCCGCCGACGGCAGCCCGTTCGGGGCGGGGCTGGCGCGGGACGAGCGCGGCGATGCCGAGGACGGCGAGCACGCCCAGCCCGGCGATGAGGAAGAACGTGGTCCGCCAGCCGACGCTCTGGCCGACCATCGTGCCCATCGGGACGCCCACCACGTTGGCCACGGTCAGCCCCGTGAACATCATCGAGATCGCGGCCGCCTTCTTCTGCGGGGCGACGAGCCCGGCGGCGACGATCGCGCCGATGCCGAAGAACGCGCCGTGCGCGAACGAGGCGACCACGCGCCCGGCCAGCATCACCGCGAAGACGGGGGCGGCGGCGGAGAGGGCGTTGCCGGCGACGAACAGGCCCATCAGGGCCATGAGCATTGCCTTGCGCGGCACCCGGCCGCCCAGGATCGCCAGGATCGGGGCCCCGATCAGGACACCGAGCGCGTAGCCGGTCGTCAGGTAGCCGGCGGTCGGGATGGAGACGCCGAAGTCGTCGGCGATCTCCGGCAGCAGGCCCGAGATGACGAATTCGGTGGTGCCGATACCGAAGGCGCCGATGGCCAGCGCCAGCAGTGCGAGGGGCATGACAGGGGTCCTTCAGAGAGGGGTGGGGGAGACCGGGCCCCGCGGAGGGGACCGGGGCGGTCTCGCTACGGCCGACTCGTCGCGATCGACTTGTTGCGATCACTTTCGTTGCTATCGACCCTTACCGGCGTAGACAATAATTGCCTACGCCGATACTTGCAAGCGCGGGCTATTGCGAGTGGGGATATCCTGGTCGGTGACGACACGCGTGTGCGGTCAGAAGGAGGGCCATCCATGTCCCGCACCCCGGACCCCGCTCTGCTCGGCCTGGCGCAGGGCTGGTGCGCGCTGTCCGCCCTGCACGGCCGGATCGAGGCGCACATCGAGCGGGCGCTGCAGGCCGCGCACGGCCTGAGCGTGCGCGAGTTCTCCGTGCTCGACGTGCTCAGCAGGCAGCACAGCGGCGAAGGCGGCCACCTGCGCATGAACGAGGTCGCCGAGGCCGTCGTGCTCAGCCAGAGCGCGACGACGCGCCTGGTCAACCGCCTGGAGGACCGCGGCCTGCTGACCCGCTACCTCTGCCTCACCGACCGTCGCGGCATCTACACCGATGTGACGGAGGCGGGCCTCGCCCTTCTCGAACAGGCCCGGCCGACGAACGACACCGCGCTGCGCGAGGCCCTCGACGAGGCCTCCAAGCGCGCGGAGCTGGCTCCGCTGGTCACGGCCGTGGAGTCCCTCGCCCCCACCGCGTAACTCCCACCGCGGAAATCCCCTCCACGGAAATCTCGCCGCGGAAATCCCCGCCGCCCACTGCCGCGCCGGGAAACCGCGCCCGGCCGACCGCCCGCCCGAGGCCTACGAGCGGGCCCTGGCCCGCTCCCGGTGCGCCTTCTGCCGGCAGGCCGCGCCGCAGTACCGCGCGGGCCGCCCCGTACGCGCCGGGGCCACCGCAGCTCCGCACACTCCGCACTGCGTTTCGTTACGCCCGACCGGCGGATTCGCGGGCAGTTTCGTTACACGACGGCCCGGACGGAGACTGTCGCACGCCAGCGCCGTCATCCTCCCCTGCACCACGCCCGGGCCGCGCCGCTGCTCCATCGACAGGCAGCCCATGAGCAGGGCCATCAGGTCGTCGATGGTCACGTCCTTCCGTACGGCACCGGCCTGTTGGGCCCGCTGGAGCAGGACGGCGAGGGCCTCCCGGAACGCCGTCTCGACGCCCGGCGAGGGCTCGAAGCGGCCCTCCAGGGCGTCGCACAGCGCCTTGTTGCGTACGGTCAGCCGTATGACCGCTGAAAGGTAGCGGTAGAAGACCGCGCCGGCGTCCCCGGCATGAGCCAACTCCCGTGCGGTCTCCGTGAAAAGCGTGATCCGGTCGCTGACCGCAGCCCTGAACAGGGCTTCTTTGGAAGGGAAATGACGGTAGACCGTCCCCGTTCCGACGCCGGCGCGGCGCGCGATCTCGCCGAGCGGCACCCCCAACCCGGCCTCCTCGAAGGCTGATCGGGCTGCCTGGAGGACCAGCGCGCGGTTGCGCCGGGCGTCCGCGCGCAGGGATGCGGAGGCCTGCGCGGACGGCGAAGAAGACCTGCGCTCAGCCATGCGGGGTGCCTCCGGCGGCCGGGAAACGAAACGGGTTGCCGGTTCCGATTCTATCCGGGCGTGTGAACGAGGAGCCCGACACGCCATACCGGGGCAAACCAGTAAGAAAAAGAGATAGAGGAAGAAGAACGGACGGGAAAGAAAAGGGCCGCCGCCGGTGCTCCACGCACCAGCGGCGGCCCTGGGGCACGCCGGAGAACCGGGGTCAGCCGGGGATCACCGCGTCCCACGCCTTCCCCGCGGCGGTCAGGGCCGCCTCCGCGTCCGCGACCGGCACGCCCAGCGCGCGCAGCCCCTCCCCGAGCGCCGCCAGCGAGGCCAGGACGACCTCGCGGTCCGCGTCGAGGCCGTAGTGGTTGACGCGGATCATCTCCTTGGCGAGCGGCCCTGCCGCCGCCTGGACGGGCACGGAGGCATCGGCGGCCAGGGCCGCGGCCACCACATCGCGGGCGTCCTTGCCGTCGGGGGCGCGCAGGGTGGTGGCGACCGGGGCGGCGTCCTCATCCCGGACGACGTACGGGGACAGGCCGCCGAGGGCGCGGACGCCGGCGCGTGTGGCGGCCGCGGCGGCGCGGTGGCGGGCCATGACGGCCTCCAGGCCGTCCTCCTCGATGCGGTCGACGGCCTGCTCCAGGGCCAGCATCTCCAGCTGCGCGGGGGCGTGGGGCAGGGCGGTGCGGCCGCCGTCGATCCAGCGCTCCTTCCAGTCCAGCAGGGAGAGGTAGGAGCGGCGCGGCGCCTGCTCGTTGGCGGCGATGCGCTCCCAGGCGCGGGCGCTGACCGAGACGACGGACACGCCGGCCGGGCCCGCCATGGCCTTCTGCCCGCCGATGACGCACAGGTCGACGCCCCACTCGTCGGTGAGGAGCGGCTCGGCGCCGACGGACGCGACCGCGTCCAGCATGAGCAGGGCGCCATGGGCCCGCACGACCTCGCCGATCGCGGCCACGGGGTTGGTGTTGCCCGTGGCGGCCTCGGCGTGCACCAGGCTGACGAAGTCGATCTCCGGGTGGGCGCGCAGCGCCTCCGCGACCTGCTCGGCGCCGACCGCGCCGCTGAACGGCGCCGAGATCGTGATCACCTCGGCGCCGCAGGAACGCAGCCAGCCGCCGAACGTCTCGCCGTAGGGGCCGGTGATGATGTTGAGCGCGGTGCTGCCGGGCCGGACGGCCGAGCGGATCGCGGCCTCCAGCGGCAGCAGTGCCTCTCCCTGCATCGTGACGACCGTCTCGCGCGTGCGCATCAGCGACGCGATCTTGTCCTCGATGCGCGCGAAGTGACCGGCGCCCAGGGGCGCGAGGTCGAGCAGGTCCGGTGCGTCCGGTGCGGGGTTCGCAGTCACGGTGCCAGTGCCTTCCGGGTGTCGCGCCGGGTGTCCGGCGCCCGCCAATCTCCCCCTGACCCTACGTCCGTACCCGCTGCCGCGCCGACCATCATCCACAGGGCCGGAGGGATTATCAGACCGGTACTGGTCATCGGACCGGCGCTGTCTCCTCCGGCGCCCCGCGGCCTTCGTCCCCGGCCCCCGCCGTCCGCCAGCCCGCCGCGTCCACGCCTCCCGGCACCGGCGCCGCCGCCTCGTACGGTTCACGGGTGAAGACGAACGTGCCGAGGTCGAGGTGTGTCACCCGGTCCCCTGCCGTACTACGTACGGCCGTCAGCGTCTCCCCCGCGTAGTAGCCGTCGAGCCCCGTCCACGTGCCGTCCGCCTCCGGGCGGAAGCGCGCCGCACGCCCGCCCGTACCGAGGGGCGTGAGCTCCAGGGCTCCGCCCTCCTGCAGCCGCAGGGCGAACGGTTCCGCACCCCAGTACCAGGGGCCGGTCAGCTCCAGGTGTTCCTCCTTGACCTCGGTGAGGGGGCGCCAGGGCGCGGGGATGCGCGGTTCGAGGTCGGCGACCGTCGTCAGCAGATCGGCCGCGACGGCGCCGGCCTCGAAGCAGGAGGTGCGGTTGGCGAGCGCCACGCCCGCCAGCCCGTCCTGCGGGCTCGCCAGCAGCATCGCCACGAAGCCCGGCATGGTGCCCATGTGCCCCACGAGCGTGCGGCCGTTGCGCTGCATCACCTGCAGGCCGAGCCCGTATCCGGTGGTCCAGCCCTGGTCCTTCGGGCCGCCCTCCGGAGCGCGCATCTCGGCGAGCGTCCGCGCGGCGAGCACCCTGTCGTCCCCGTTCAGCAGGAAGGCCGCGAAGCGGCACAGGTCCGCTGCCGTGGACCAGAGCTGACCCGCCGGGGCCATCCGGCCGGTGTCCGCGGCGGGCTCCGCGAGGAGCACGTCCGCCCAGGGGTGTACGGCCCAGCCGCCGGCGTGGGGCGCGACGGGGGCGAGGGTCGTGCGGTCCATGCCGAGCGGTTCGAGCACCTCGCGGCGCAGCACGGCGTACCAGCTCTCGCCGCGGAGCCTTTCGACGAGCGCGCCGAGCAGGGCGAACCCGGGGTTGGAGTAGTGGTGCAGCCGCCCGGGGGTGTGGAGCTGCGCGCGGTCTCCGAAGAGGTCGGCGAGCTCGGGGCGCAGGCTGCCGTCCGTGCGCTCCCACCAGGGCCCGCGCGCCTCCGCCGCGAGCCCCGCGGTGTGTGAGAGGAGCTGTGCGACGGTCGCGTCGCCGCCCTCGGGGGTGTCGAGATGGGCGCCGAGCCGGTCCTCAAGGCTCAGCAGTCCCTCGTCCCGCAGCCGCATCACCAGCACTGCGACAAAGGTCTTGGTGATCGAGCCGATGCGGTACTGGACGTCCTCGGCCCGTACGCCGCCGTCCGCCCCGGCCGTTGCCGCCGTCCCGCCGGGGAAATCGCCGCGGCCCGCGCTCCACACCAGCCGCCCGTCCCGCATCACCGCCCCCACCATCGACGGCGCACGCCCCTCGGACTGGCCGGTGGCGAGGCGGTGGAGGAGCGCCCGGCGCGTGGCCGGCAGCAACGGGGCATCTTCGTAGGGCTCGTCGATCATGACCGCACCCTAACCACAGCCCCGCCGTCCCGGGCCTGGCCTTGACGCCGACGTGAAGGTTTACGGTCATGGCCATGCGCATCGGGGAACTGGCCCGGCGGGCGGGCACCACCACCCGCACCCTGCGGCACTACGAGGAGCTCGGGCTCCTGACGGCCCGCCGCACCGGAAACGGCTACCGCACCTACGACGACGACGATCTGCGGCTGCTCCAGCAGATCCGCACGCTGCAGGACTTCGGCTTCGGGCTGGAGGAGACCCGCCCGTTCGTGGACTGCCTGCGCGCCGGGCACCCGGCCGGCGACGCCTGCCCGGCCTCCCTGGACGTCTACCGCCGCAAGCTCGCCGAGCTGGACGAGTGCATCGCCGATCTGCAGCGGATCCGGGCCGAAGTGGGCGCCCAGCTCGCCCGCGCCGAGCTGGAGGCCGCGGCCGACGTCCCCGGCGGCCCGCCGCCGCTCTGCGCCTTCGCCCCGCCGCTCGAACACGAAAGGGAATCCGGCACGCCATGACCACTGCCACCAACGCACCGGCCGCAGCCGCCGTGACCGCGACCGACGTCGCGACCGCAACCGGCGCCGTGACCGCGACCGACGTCGCAACCGCAACCGGCGCCGTGACCGTCACCGACGCCACCTTCGCCGCCGAGGTCCTTGACGAGCAGCTGCCCGTCCTCGTCGACTTCACCGCCTCGTGGTGCCCGCCCTGCCGCATGATCGAGCCCGTGCTCGCCGGCCTGGCGGCGGAGGAGGCGGGACGCCTCAAGATCGTCCGGCTGGACGTGGACGCCAACCCGCAGACACAGGCCGCCTACGGGGTGCTGTCCATGCCGACGCTCATCCTCTTCCGCGGGGGCGAGCGCGTGACGACGCTCGTGGGCGCCCGCTCCAAGGCCCGCCTGCTCCGCGACCTCGCCGGCGCCCTGGACTGACCGGGCCCGCCGGCCGGGAAATCCGGCCGGTGACACCGGTCAGGTCTGCGCCATGTCCACGAAGCGCGAGTAGTGGCCCTGGAAGGCCACGGTGATCGTGGCCGTGGGGCCGTTACGGTGCTTGCCGACGATGATGTCCGCCTCGCCCGCGCGCGGCGACTCCTTCTCGTAGGCGTCCTCGCGGTGGAGCAGGATGACCATGTCCGCGTCCTGCTCGATGGAGCCGGACTCACGCAGGTCGGAGACCATCGGCTTCTTGTCGGTGCGCTGCTCCGGGCCACGGTTCAGCTGCGAGAGCGCGATGACGGGCAGCTCCAGCTCCTTGGCCAGCAGCTTGAGGTTACGGGACATGTCCGAGACCTCCTGCTGGCGGCTCTCGGCGCGCTTGGAGCCACCGGCCTGCATCAGCTGCAGGTAGTCGATGATGACCAGCTTGATGTCGCTGCGCTGCTTCAGGCGGCGGCATTTGGCGCGGATCTCCATCATCGACAGGTTCGGCGAGTCGTCGATGAAGAGGGGGGCCTGGGAGACGTCCGGCATGCGGCGCGCGAGCCGGGTCCAGTCCTCGTCCGTCATGGAGCCCGAGCGCATGTGGTGCAGGGCCACGCGGGCCTCCGCGGACAGCAGACGCATCGCGATCTCGTTGCGCCCCATTTCGAGCGAGAAGATCACGCTGGCCATGTTGTGCTTGATCGAGCAGGCCCGGGCGAAGTCCAGGGCCAGGGTCGACTTACCCATGGCGGGACGGGCCGCGATGACGATCATCTGGCCGGGGTGCAGGCCGTTGGTCAGGGCGTCGAGGTCGGTGAAGCCCGTCGGCACGCCGGTCATCTCGCCGCTGCGCGAGCCGATGGCCTCGATCTCGTCGAGCGCGCCCTCCATGATGTCGCCGAGGGGGAGGTAGTCCTCGCTGGTGCGCTGCTCGGTGACGGCGTAGACCTCGGCCTGGGCCTTGTTGACGATGTCGTCGACGTCGCCGTCGGCCGCGTATCCCATCTGGGTGATGCGGGTGCCGGCCTCGACCAGGCGGCGCAGGACGGCGCGCTCGTGGACGATCTCGGCGTAGTACTCGGCGTTGGCCGCGGTGGGCACCGTCTGCACCAGGGAGTGCAGGTACGGCGCGCCGCCGACGCGGGTGATCTCGCCGCGCTTGGTGAGCTCGGCGGCGACGGTGATCGGGTCGGCCGGCTCGCCCTTGGCGTAGAGGTCGAGGATGGCCTGGTAGATCGTCTCGTGCGCCGGGCGGTAGAAGTCGTGGCCCTTGAGGACCTCGACGACATCGGCGATGGCGTCCTTGGACAGGAGCATGCCGCCGAGGACGGACTGCTCGGCATCGAGGTCCTGCGGGGGGACGCGCTCGAAGCCGGCGGCCTCCGGCCGGCCCTGGCCGCCGTCGCCGCGGGACCAGGAGCCGTCCTCCGAGCCGCGGTCGTGGCGCTCGCCGCGGGGCGGGCCGTCGCCGCGGCGGGGGCGGGAGACGGGGAGCCGGTCGCCGGGACCCGCATCCGCCCAGGGGTCGTCCATGGGCTCGGGGATGCTCATCCCGCCACCTCCTCCCGTCCGCGAAGCGGACCTTGCCGTGCTGTTCTTTCTTACGGCACGGCTCTGACAAACAGGCCGCCCGACTCCGGTTCCGGCGCGTCGAGTTCGGAGCGGTCCCGCCGGGCCGGCCGGGGTCCGTCGGGGTCCCGGAACAGGCGGCGGCCGCCGGTACACGGTAGGCCCGCGGGCACCGTCAGCCAATCTGGTTATCCACAGGCCGTGTGGATGACGGGCCCCAACCTGTGGAGAACTCCGCGCATCCTGTGTACGGGGCGGGGGAAACCGCTGTGGACAAACCCGCAGCCCTTCCGTGCACACGCCTCTGACCTGCGGTTTCGCCATCCACCGGCTGTTGAGGAGAAAAACTTTCCCGCTCCGCCGGAGATCGCGACAAACGGCGCAGAGAAGATCGGCCGGAGCGCGCACTTGTAAGGGGTCCACGGCAGTTGCACCAATTACCTGTGGAAGATTAGATTGGGGATATGACCCAGGCTCCCGCGCGCGCGCCGCGCACCGCCCGCCGGCACGACCGCGAGATCCTCGCACTGGCCGTGCCCGCCTTCGGCGCCCTCGTCGCGGAGCCCCTCTTCGTCATGGCCGACAGCGCCGTCGTGGGCCACCTCGGCACGGCCGAGCTCGCCGGGCTCGGCATCGCCGCGGCCCTCCTCACCACCGCCGCCGGGATCTTCGTCTTCCTCGCCTACGCCACCACCGCCGCCGTCTCCCGGCGCGTGGGCGCGGGCGACCTCAAGGGCGCGATACGCCAGGGCATGGACGGCATATGGCTCGCCGCTCTCCTCGGCGCGCTCCTCGTGGCAGCCGTCCTGCCCGCCGCCCCCGCGGTCGTCGACCTCCTCGGCGCCTCCCCGACCGCCGCCCCGCACGCCACGACCTACCTGCGCATCAGCGCCTTCGGCATGCCGCCCATGCTGATCGTCCTCGCCGCCACCGGCGTCCTGCGCGGCCTGCAGGACACCCGTACGCCGCTCTACGTGGCCGTGGGCGGCTTCGCCCTCAACGCCGGCCTCAACGCCGGGCTCGTCTACGGCACGGGCCTCGGCATCGCCGGCTCCGCCTGGGGCACGGTCATCGCCCAGTGGGCCATGACCGCCGTCTACCTCTCCGTGGTCCTGCGGGGCGCCCGCCGCCACCACGCCTCCCTGCGGCCCGACGCCGCGGGCATCCGGGCCTGCGCCCGGGCAGGCGTCCCGCTGCTCGTCCGCACGCTCTCGCTGCGCGCCGTCCTCGTGATCGCCACAGCCGTCGCGGCCCGGCTGGGCGACACCCAGATCGCCGCGCACCAGATAGTCCTCAGCCTGTGGAGCCTGCTCGCCTTCGCCCTCGACGCCATCGCCATCGCCGGCCAGGCGATCATCGGGCGCTATCTGGGCGCCGGGGACGCGGAGGGGGCGCGGGCGGCCTGCCGGCGCATGGTGCAGTGGGGCGTCGTCTCCGGCGTGGTGCTGGGGGTGCTGGTGGTGGCCGCGCGGCCGCTGTTCATCCCGCTCTTCACCTCCGACGGCACCGTCCGGGACGCTCTGCTGCCGGCCCTGCTGGTGGTCGCCCTGTCCCAGCCGGTCGCGGGGGTGGTCTTCGTCCTGGACGGGGTGCTGATGGGGGCCGGTGACGGCACCTACCTGGCGTGGGCCATGGTCGTGGTGCTCGCCGCCTTCACCCCTGCCGCCCTGCTGGTCCCCGTCCTCGGGGGCGGTGTGACGGCCCTGTGGTGGGCGATGACGCTGATGATGACGGTCCGGATGGTGACCGTGTGGCTCCGCGCCCGGTCGGGCCGCTGGATCGTCACCGGCGCCACGCGCTGAGGAAACGTATCCCCACCCGTTTCCGGGCTGCCGGGAGCGCGGAAGCCCGGGAACGGCAGGAGGGCCGCACCCCCGCAGGGGTACGGCCCTCCTTCAGGCTCTACCGATCACCGGTGGGTGATCAGGCAGCGACGACCTCGATGCCGAGCTTGGCAACGACGTCGGCGTGCAGACGCACGGAGACCTGGTGGGCGCCCAGGGTCTTGATGGGCGAACCCACCTCGACGCGGCGCTTGTCGACGTCCGGGCCACCGGCAGCCTTGATCGCGGCAGCGATGTCGGCCTGGGTCACGGAGCCGAACAGGCGGCCGGCCTCGCCGGAGCGGGTGGCCAGGCGGACCTTGAGGCCCTCCAGCTGACCCTTGACCTCGTTGGCCTGCTCGATCGTGGCGATCTCGCGGATCTTGCGAGCGCGGCGGATCTGAGCGACGTCCTGCTCGCCACCCTTGGTCCAGCGGATCGCGAAACCGCGCGGGACCAGGTAGTTGCGGGCGTAGCCGTCCTTGACGTCGACGACGTCACCGGCGGTGCCGAGGCCGGAGACCTCGTGGGTGAGGATGATCTTCATTAGTCGGTCACCCTTCCCTTATCGCGCGGACGAGGTGTAGGGCAGCAGCGCCATCTCACGGCTGTTCTTCACGGCCGTGGCGACGTCACGCTGGTGCTGGGTGCAGTTGCCGGTCACGCGACGGGCACGGATCTTGCCGCGGTCGGAAATGAACTTCCGCAGCATGTTCGTGTCCTTGTAGTCCACGTAAGCGGTCTTGTCCTTGCAGAAAGCGCAGACCTTCTTCTTAGGCTTGCGCGGCGGGGGCTTCGCCATTGTCTCTCTCCTGTGTGATCAAGAAGTTTGTGTGCTGCTCGCCCTTAGAAGGGCGGCTCGTCCGAGTAGCCGCCGGAGTTGCCGGGGCCGCCGCCCCAGCCGCCTCCGCCGCCGCCCTGCTGGCCGCCGGACGGTGCGCTGGTGGCCCAGGGGTCGTCGGCGGGAGCGCCGCCGCCCTGCTGCTGACCGCCGGGGCCACCGCCCCAGCCGCCCTGCTGCTGGCCACCGCCGTAGCCACCCTGGCCACCGCGACCCGCGGTCTTGGTGACCTTCGCCGTGGCGTTCTTCAGGCTGGCGCCGACCTCTTCGACGTCGAGCTCGTAGACCGTGCGCTTGACGCCCTCGCGGTCCTCGTAGGACCGCTGCTTCAGACGGCCCTGCACGATGACGCGCATGCCGCGCTGGAGCGACTCGGCGACGTTCTCCGCCGCCTGCCGCCACACCGAGCACGTGAGGAAGAGGCTCTCGCCGTCCTTCCACTCGTTGGTCTGGCGGTCGAAGGTGCGGGGAGTGGACGCGACGCGGAACTTCGCGACCGCCGCACCGGACGGGGTGAAGCGCAGCTCGGGGTCGTCGACGAGATTGCCGACGACCGTGATGACGGTCTCGCCTGCCATGGATGAACCTCTCGGCGGGTGTGCTGCTGGCTGCTTGCTGCTCGTTGAGCTACAGCCCGATTACCTCTGAACCGCTGGGGTTCAGTGGGTCTCGGGACGGAGGACCTTGGTCCGGAGGACCGACTCGTTCAGGTTCATCTGGCGGTCGAGCTCCTTGACGACCTCAGGCGTGGCCTGCAGGTCGATGACCGAGTAGATGCCCTCGGGCTTCTTCTTGATCTCGTACGCGAGACGACGACGGCCCCAGGTGTCGACCTTCTCGACCTTTCCGTTGCCCTCACGGACGACGGAGAGGAAGTTCTCGATCAGCGGGGAGACAGCGCGCTCCTCGAGATCGGGGTCGAGGATGACCATCACCTCGTAGTGACGCATGTGGAACCCACCTCCTTTGGACTCAGCGGCCACGGTCGTTCCGTGGCAGGAGGGTCGTGATGCGTGAACAACGGTATCGGCAGACACTGACAATCAGCGGAAGTCCCTGGGTTGCCTCAGAGGACCGAAGCTGGTTCAGGGCAGACACCGGTGCAGACCGTACAGAGTACCCGCACTCCGGCTTCCGGTTGAAATCCGGCCGGGCGGGCACGCAATCTGAACGGACCGGGTGTGACCGGCGCAACAATGCGCCGGTCGCCTTCTGGAGGAGGTAGCCCCCATGACACAGGCAGTACGCCAGCCCCGCGGTCCCCGCTCGCTGATCGGTGCGGTGCTCAACAGCGACGGCAAGCCGCATCCCCTCGAGAACACCTTCGTCGCGGTGACGGTGGTGCTCGGACTGCTGGCCTTCGTTTCCTCGGCCTTCAACAACCTGCATCTGCTCAGCTCCTGGAGCGGGCTGGCCGGCATCCTCACGGGCGCCTACGGCCAGTACATCTCGGCCACGACGGGCGAGCGCTTCCTGCTGATCATCGGGCTGGGCGCGGCCGCCTTCGGCTTCTTCCTCGGCATGGCCCACGGTGGCCTCTTCGGGGGGCTCATCGGATAGCGGCGGGGCCCGCCCGGCCGTACACCCGAACGGGCGCCCCAACGGTGTGCGTCCCGGTCGCAGTAGGCTTCGGCGCGAGAGCCGGAGCCCCGACCCTGGGGACACACCTGCCGAGGAGCGCCCCGCATGAGCCTGACCCTGAGGACAATCAGCCGAGAGCAGCATCTGGCTTACATCCAGAGCCTGCCCGCGGCCAGTCACATGCAGGTGCCGGCGTGGGCCGATGTCAAGGCGGAGTGGCGCTCGGAGAGCCTGGGCTGGTTCGACCGGAACGGCCAGATCGTGGGCGCGGGCCTGGTGCTCTACCGCCAGCTGCCCAAGATCAAGCGCTACCTCGCCTACCTGCCCGAGGGCCCGGTCATCAACTGGTTCGCGCCGAACCTCAAGGACTGGCTCGAGCCGATGCTCGCCCACCTCAAGCAGCAGGGCGCCTTCTCGGTGAAGATGGGCCCGCCGGTCGTCATCCGCCGCTGGGACGCGAACGCCATCAAGGGCGGCATCTCCGACCCGGACGTCAAGCGCCTGCGCGACGTCGAGGCCACCTTCATCGAGCCGCGCGCCTTCGAGGTCGCCGACCAGCTGCGCCGGATGGGCTGGCAGCAGGGCGAGGACGGCGGCGCCGGCTTCGGTGACGTCCAGCCGCGGTACGTCTTCCAGGTGCCCCTGGCGAACCGCTCGCTCGAGGACGTCCACAAGAACTTCAACCAGCTGTGGCGCCGCAACATCAAGAAGGCCGAGAAGGCCGGCGTCGAGGTGGTCCAGGGCGGCTACGAGGACCTGCCCACCTGGCAGCACCTGTACGAGATCACCGCCGAGCGCGACAAGTTCCGCCCGCGCCCGCTGAGCTACTTCCAGCGCATGTGGACGGCCCTCAACACCGAGGACCCCAACCGCATGCGGCTGTACTTCGCGGTGCACGAGGGCGAGGCAGTCGCGGCGGCCACGATGCTGATCGTCGGCGGGCACGTCTGGTACTCCTACGGCGCCTCGGCCAACCACAAGCGCGAGGTCCGGCCCTCCAACGCGATGCAGTGGCGGATGCTGCGCGACGCCTACGCCCTGGGCGCGAGCGTCTACGACCTGCGCGGCATCGGCGACTCCCTGGACGAGAGCGACCACCTCTTCGGCCTCATCCAGTTCAAGGTCGGCACGGGCGGCCAGGCCGCGGAGTACCTGGGCGAGTGGGACTTCCCGCTCAACAAGCTGCTCCACAAGGCCCTCGACATGTACATGTCTCGCCGCTGACTCCTCCCCGGGGCCCTGCGGC
Source organism: Streptomyces sp. URMC 127 (assembly GCF_051386535.1). Lineage (NCBI taxonomy): Bacteria > Bacillati > Actinomycetota > Actinomycetes > Kitasatosporales > Streptomycetaceae > Streptomyces > Streptomyces sp. URMC 127. Next base: position 12,863 of record NZ_JBPQTW010000074.1, on the reverse strand, counting down.
CCCGGGCACTCAAGCACGCACAGCATCCAGCAGGCACAGGGAAAGGTTCCGGACCGGCCATGGCGCTCACGCTCCACGTCGAAACCGCGCGCTGGCGGGCGCACCAGCAGACCGTCGTCCAGCAGTTCCCGGGGATCGTCCCGGTGTGCAAGGGCAATGGCTACGGCTTCGGCCACGAGCGGCTGGCCGACGAGGCCGCCCGCTTCGGCTCGGACATCCTGGCCGTCGGCACCACCTACGAAGCGGCCCGGATCAAGGACTTCTTCAGCGGTGACCTGCTGGTGCTCACCCCCTTCCGGTTGGGCGAGGAGCCCGTGCCGCTGCCGGACCGGGCCGTCCGGTCCGTCTCCTCGGTGGAGGGCGTGCGCGGCCTGGTCGGCGCGCGCGTCGTCGTCGAGGTCATGAGCAGCATGAAGCGCCACGGCATCAGCGAGGAGGACCTGCCCAAGCTGCACGCCGCCATCGAGGACGTGCGCCTGGAGGGCTTCGCCATCCACCTGCCGCTGGACCGCACGGACGGCTCCACCGCCGTCCAGGAAGTGGCCGAGTGGATGGACCGGCTGCAGCAGCACCGCCTGCCGCTGCACACCATGTTCGTCAGCCACCTGAAGGCCGAGGAGCTCGGCCAGCTGCAGCAGCGGTACCCGCACACCCGCTTCCGGGCCCGCATCGGCACCCGGCTGTGGCTCGGCGACCACGGCGCCACCCACTACACGGGCGCGGTCCTGGACGTGACGCCCGTGTCCAAGGGCGACCGCTTCGGCTACCGCCAGCAGAAGACCGGTGGGGACGGCCATCTCGTGGTCGTGGCGGGCGGCACCTCGCACGGCGTGGGCCTGGAGGCGCCGAAGGCGCTGCACGGCATGATGCCGCGCGCCAAGGGCGTCGCCCGGGCGGGTCTTGCGACCATGAACCGCAACCAGTCGCCCTTCTACTGGGACAACAAGCAGCTCTGGTTCGCGGAGCCCCCGCACATGCAGGTGTCGATCCTCTTCGTGCCGAGCGACGCGAGGACCCCGCGGGTGGGCGACGAGCTGAAGGCCCAGCTGCGGCACACCACCACCACGTTCGACCGGATCGTCGACAAGTAGGCCGGGTAACCCGCGTAAGCCGGGTAAGCCGGCGGGTAACCGGCCGGGGCACGTCCCGTGCCGGTTCACGGCCGGCTCCCGGTGCCCCACCGGACGCTCGTGGCAGCCGAGCGCTCCGCGTACCGCGGCCGGTGCGCGGAGCTGAGGGCGATCGCATCCGGGGCGCCGTCGAGAATGCCGCCCGAGGGGTCGTCGGAGCCGTCGCGGCGGACGACGTCCCGCTCGGGCATGAAGATGTCGCGCACGACGACCGCGCACAGGTAGAGCGTGCCCAGCAGGTGCAGGGCGATGGCCAGTTGATAGCCCTCCGGGGGCAGGCCCTGGTGCTTGTCGCCGCTGCCCGTGTAGGCGAGGTACGACCAGATGCCCAGGAAGTAGAGCACCTCGCAGGCCTGCCAGATCAGGAAGTCACGCCACTTGGGCCGCGCCAGCACGGCGAGCGGGATGAGCCACAGCACGTACTGCGGTGAGTAGACCTTGTTGGTGAGGATGAAGAGCGCCACCACCAGGAAGGCCAGCTGGGCGAAGCGCGGGCGCCTCGGCGCGTAGAGGCCGAGGCCCGCGAGGGCCAGGCAGCCCAGGATCATCAGCAGGCTCACGTACGTGTTGGCGTGCTCCAGGGGATTGCCCGTGCGCTGGGAGATCAGCAGCCAGACCGAGCCGAAGTCGATCGGGCGCTCCTGGCTGAACGTGTAGAACTTCGCCCAGCCCTCCCGGATGTGGAAGCCCGCGGCATCGTGCGTGAGCATCACCGGCAGGTTCACCACGAGCCAGGCGGCGACGGCGGAGGCGGCGCTCACGGCGAAGGCCCTCATGCGCCCTGCCCGCAGGCACAGCACGAACAGCGGCCCGAGGAGCAGCAGCGGATAGAGCTTCGCGGCGGCGGCCAGGCCGATGAGGGCGCCCGCGAGCGCCGGCCTGCCGCGCGACCACATCAGCATCGCGCCGGCGGTGAGGGCGACGGCGAACAGGTCCCAGTTGACGGTGGCCGTGAGGGCGAAGGCGGGGGCGAGGGCGATCAGCAGGGCGTCCCAGGGGCGGCGCCGGTGCGTGCGGGCCGAGCAGATGGCGATCACGGCCGTGCAGGCCATCAGCATCCCGGCGTTGACCAGCCAGTTGAGCTGCTCGCGGTGCTGGATGGTGCCGCCGCCGGGGGTGAGCCAGGCGGCGACCTGCATGAACAGGCCGGTGAGGACCGGGTACTCCAGATAGTCCATGCCGCCGGAGAGGGACTGCGGGATGCGGTCGACGTACGGGATCAGGCCCGCGTCGAAGCCGCGGCCGCTGTAGAGGTGCGGGATGTCGGAGTAGCAGGCGTGGGTGTACTGCGTGGTGGCGCCGAAGAACCACCCGTACTCGTAGCAGGGCAGCTTCTGGACCATGCCCAGGGCGAACATGCCGACGGCCACCAGCACGATCACCCGGACCGGCGTCCACCAGCCCCCGCCGGGCAGCGCCCGCTTGCCCGCCGGCCCGCCGATGAGCTCGCTGCCTGCGGCGGCCACCTCGTCCTCATCGGTGGGCCGTACCTGTCGGTCGTCGTCCCGCGCGCTCCTCATGGGGCCATCCTGCCGTACGGGGCCGTATGCCGCCGGAGCCTGTGGATAACGTCGAGGGGCGTCCCGCACGAATGCGGGACGCCCCTCCGAGCCGGTTGCCGGAACGTTCGGTTCCAGGCGTATCGGTGCTGGTCAGCCGTTCATGCCGCCGAAGAGCCCACCGCCGCCGGGACGCCTGCCCGGATCGGGCGAGGGCGAGGTGCCGGGATCGCCGCCCGGTCCGCCGTCGGTGCCGGCCGTACCGCCGCCGGGACCGCCCCCGGGGCCGCCGCTGCTGCCACTGCCTCCGCCGTGCTTGCACTTGAAGTCGAAGATCGAGCAGGAGCGGCTCGCCGACGGGCTCGGCGAGGCGGACTTCGACGGGGTGCCGGACGGAGTGGCGGAGGGCGTCGCCGCCGGGGGCGCGGAGGGCACTGCGCTCGGGGTGGGGCTGGCGCCGTCACCGTAGATCTTCTCGCCGAGCGGCTGCGCGGGCTCGAACTGCTCGATCGGCTGCCCCTTGAGCGCAGCGTTCATGTAGTCGGCCCAGATCTTCGCGGGGAACGACGCACCGTGGATGCTCTCCTGGCCGCCCACGCCGCGCATGGAGAGGAACTCCTGCTTCTTGGCGTTGGGGTCGACGCGGTACATGCCGATCGCCGTGGACAGCTGCGGGGTGTAGCCCGCGAACCAGGCGGAGCGGTTCTCGTCCGTCGTACCGGTCTTGCCCGCGGCCGGGCGGCCGCCCGCCAGCTTCGCGGAGGTGCCCGTGCCCGCCTCGACGACGGTCTTGAGCACGTCCGTGACGTTGTTCGCCACGTTCGGGGAGAAGGCCTGGTCGGACTTGAGCTCGTGCGTGTAGGCGGGCTTGCCGTCCCGCTCCACCTTCTCGACGGAGTACGGGTCGATCTGCTTGCCGCTCGCGGCGAAGGTGGCGTACGCGCCCGCCAGCCGGATCGCGCTGGGCGCCGATGTGCCGAGCGAGAAGGTGGGCGTCGTGGCGGCGAGCTGGTCCTTGTCCAGACCGGCCCGCAGGGCGGCCTCCTTGACCAGGTCGGTGCCCACGTCCATGCCGAGCTGGATGAACGGGGTGTTCACCGAGAACTGCATGGCGGTGCGCAGGGTGACGGGACCCTTGTCCTCCTCGCCGTCGTTCTTCTGGTGCCACTCGCTGCCGTCGTTGTCGTGCCAGATCTGGCCGTTGTACTTCCGCAGCGTGACCTTGTTGTCGCCGTTGTAGATGCTCTCGGGGGAGACCAGCGTGCGCTGGCTGTCGCTCTGCGTCTCGCCGAGGGCCGGGTTGCGCTTGCCGTGCGACATGGCCGCCGCGAGCACGAAGGGCTTGAACGTCGAGCCCACCTGCACACCGGTGTAGTCGGCGTTGTTGGTGTAGTGCTCCAGGGCGTTCTCACCGCCGTAGATGGCGACGATCTTGCCGGTCTTGGGGTCGACCGACGCCCCGCCGAACTGCACGAACTTGTCGCGCTCGCGGACGTCCGGCTTGATGTTCGCCTTGCGGACCTCCTCGACCGCCTTGGAGAGGGCCTCGACCTTCGTCCGGTCGAAGGTCGTGTAGATCTGGTAGCCGCCGCGGTCCAGCTGGGTCTTGCTGATGCCGGAGTGGGCGACGACGTAGTTGTCGGCGAGGTCGGTGAGGTAGCCGATCTGACCGGCGCGGTTCGTGGCGGGCTTGGGCTTCTGGGGGGTGGGGAAGCCCTTGCCGACCCACTGGTCGCGCTCGGACGCCTCCATGTTGCCCGTCTCGACCTCGCGGTCGAGGGTCCACTTCCAGCGGTCGGTGGCGCGCTTGGTGTTCTTCTCGGCGGTCGCCGCCGGGCCCTGGCCGCCGTACGGGTCGTAGAGGTTGGGGCCGTTGAGCGTGGCCGCGAGGAAGGCGCCCTCGCTCGGCGTGAGGTCCTTGGCGTCCTTGTCGTAGTACGCCCGCGCCGCGGCCTGGATCCCGTAGGCCCCCCGACCGTAGTAGGCGGTGTTGAGGTAGCCGGCGAGGATGTCGTCCTTGTTCTTGGTGGCGCCCACCTTTATGGAGATCAGCAGCTCGGTGGCCTTGCGCTTGAGCGTCTGTTCCTGGCTCAGGTAGGTGTTCTTCACGAACTGCTGCGTGATGGTCGAACCGCTCTGGGTCTCACCGCCCTGCGCCATCTTGACGACGGCGCGCAGGATGCCCATGGGGTCGACGCCCCAGTCCTTGTAGAAGCTGGCGTTCTCGGCGGAGATCACCGCCCGCTGCATCGACAGCGGGATCTTGGAGATCGGCACGATCTGGCGGTTGAGCGCACCGCCGCCCGCGACCACCATCTGCTTGCCGTCGGACCAGTAGTAGACGTTCTTCTGCACCTGGGCGGTCTTCTGTGCGGACGGCACCTGCACCACGGCCAGGGCGATGCCGACGGTGCCCAGAATCAGCACGACGAAGGTGAAGGCCGCGCCCAGGACGAGCCGCCAGGAGGGCAGCCAGCGCTTGAAGCCCTGTTTGCCCGCCCGCGGGTAGTCGATGAAGCGCTTCTTGCCCGGGCGGCCGCGGCCGCCCGCGCCCGGATCCGCGCCACGTCTGCGTCCGGCGGCCGTATCGCCGCGCCGGCTCCCGCGGCGGGCCTCGGCCCTGCTGCCGTGCCGGTCGGACTCGCCGCGGCCGGACCGCGCGGCGGAATTGCTGGTCGGCGCGGAACGGCGGCCGGGTCCCGGCTGCTGTGCCGCGCGCCTGGCCGCGGCTCGTCCGCCGCCCTGAGGCTGCGGCGGCTTGCGGCGGTGCTCGCTCATCGAACGACTACTCCTCGGGCAGGCACTATCGCCTGGAAGCGGCAGGTGGCTTGCGTTCCCCCCGATGCGCCGGACGGCTGCCTGAGGCAACCGGGCGCATTGCATACGGGACGAGGACGCCTGTCGTCGTCACTCGGTTCCCGCTGGTCTGCATGGCGCACAGACTACGCACGGCCAAAACGCGTCGACTCCGGATGTTCACTCCAATTCAGGCGGGATGTGTCCCACGAATCGGTGATGTGACCTCGTTCACCGTGCCCCCTCTTGTCGCGTGGAGGGGGTCGTTCTATCGTCTGGATGTATCGAGTCGATACATCAGCTCGGCATAAAGACCGGCTCGTCGTCGGCAAAAGGGACCAAAAAGGGACTAGGGATCACAAGGACTAGGCTGTGTGCGACAAGGAGGCGAAACATGAGCAGACGCTCCGGCATCCTCGAGTTCGCCGTCCTCGGCCTGCTCCGCGAGTCCCCGATGCACGGCTACGAGCTGCGGAAACGCTTGAACACCTCGCTCGGGGTGTTCCGTGCGTTCAGCTACGGCACCCTCTACCCCTGCCTGAAGGCCCTCGTGGCGAACGGCTGGCTGGTCGAGGAGAGCGGGAGCGCTCCGGAGGACGCCCGTGCGGCGTCCCTGGCCGGACGACGGGCGAAGATCGTCTACCGCCTGACGGCAGAGGGCAAGGAGCACTTCGAGGAGCTCCTCGCCCACACGGGTCCGGACACGTGGGAGGACGAGCACTTCGCCGCCCGCTTCGCGTTCTTCGGGCAGACCTCGCGGGATGTACGGATGCGCGTGCTGGAAGGCCGCCGCAGCCGTCTGGAGGAGCGTCTGGAGAAGATGCGCGCCTCCCTGGCCCGCACCCGGGAGCGGCTGGACGACTACACCCTCGAGCTTCAGCGGCACGGCATGGAGTCCGTGGAGCGCGAGGTCCGCTGGCTGAACGAGCTGATCGAGAGCGAGCGGGCCGGGCGTGACAAGCGCACCGGTCCGGACCAGTGAGTCCTGCACTCCGCAGGGCTTCGTCGAGTACTAACAGGGAGCAACCGGAATGGGTTCGGTTCGCGTAGCCATCGTCGGCGTGGGCAACTGCGCCGCCTCGCTGGTGCAGGGCGTCGAGTACTACAAGGACGCCGACCCGAACGGCCGCGTGCCGGGTCTGATGCACGTGCAGTTCGGCGACTACCACGTGGGTGACGTCGAGTTCGTCGCCGCCTTCGACGTCGACGCGAAGAAGGTCGGCCTCGACCTCGCCGACGCCATCGGCGCCAGCGAGAACAACACCATCAAGATCTGCGACGTGCCCGCGACCGGCGTCACCGTCCAGCGCGGCCACACCCTCGACGGCCTCGGCAAGTACTACCGCGAGACCATCGAGGAGTCCGCCGAGGCTCCCGTCGACGTCGTCCAGGTCCTCAAGGACAAGCAGGTCGACGTCCTGGTGTGCTACCTCCCCGTCGGTTCCGAGGACGCCGCGAAGTTCTACGCGCAGTGCGCCATCGACGCCAAGGTCGCCTTCGTCAACGCCCTCCCGGTCTTCATCGCCGGCACCAAGGAGTGGGCCGACAAGTTCACCGAGGCCGGTGTGCCGATCGTCGGTGACGACATCAAGTCGCAGGTCGGCGCCACCATCACGCACCGCGTGATGGCCAAGCTGTTCGAGGACCGGGGCGTCGTCCTGGACCGCACGATGCAGCTGAACGTCGGCGGCAACATGGACTTCAAGAACATGCTCGAGCGCGACCGCCTCGAGTCCAAGAAGATCTCCAAGACGCAGGCCGTCACCTCCCAGATCCCCGACCGCGACCTGGGCGAGAAGAACGTCCACATCGGTCCCTCGGACTACGTGGCCTGGCTCGACGACCGCAAGTGGGCCTACGTCCGCCTCGAGGGCCGCGCCTTCGGCGACGTCCCGCTGAACCTGGAGTACAAGCTCGAGGTCTGGGACTCCCCGAACTCCGCCGGTGTCATCATCGACGCCCTGCGCGCCGCGAAGATCGCCAAGGACCGCGGCATCGGCGGCCCGATCCTCTCCGCCTCCTCCTACTTCATGAAGTCGCCGCCGGTGCAGTACTTCGACGACGAGGCCCGGGAGAACGTCGAGAAGTTCATCAAGGGCGAGGTCGAGCGCTAAGCCTTCCGCTCTTCTCCCTCTTCACGCAGGTCCCCGGGTTGTCCACCCGGGGACCTGCGCGCTGTGTGAGGCTGTGGACCATGCCCGTTGTGCGTGATCTTCGCGTCCTGCTCCGCCTCCGCGATTTCCGCCGTCTGCTGGCAGTCCGGCTCCTCTCGCAGGCCGCCGACGGGGTCTATCAGGTCGCGCTCGCCGCCTACGTGGTCTTCTCCCCGGAGAAGCAGGCGTCCCCCGCCGCCATCGCCTCCGCCATGGCCGTGCTCCTGCTGCCGTACTCGCTGCTGGGCCCCTTCGCCGGAGTCCTCCTGGACCGCCGGCGGCGCCGCCAGGTGCTGCTGCACGGCAACCTGCTGCGCGCGGCCCTCGCCACAGCCACCGCCGTGCTCATCGTCGCGCGCGTCCCCGACTGGCTCTTCTACGTCTCCGCCCTGTCGGTCACGGCGGTCAACCGCTTCGTGCTCGCCGGGCTCTCCGCCTCCCTGCCCCGCGTGGTGGACTCGCGCGAGCGGCTCGTCATGGCCAACGCGCTCTCCCCCACCGCCGGGACGCTGGCGGCCACCGCGGGCGGCGGCCTCGCCTTCGCCGTCCGTCTCGCCGCCCCCGGCGGCACGGGGGCCGACGCCCTGGTCGTCCTGCTCGGCGCGAGCCTCTACCTGTGCGCCGCCCTGTCCTCGCTACTGATGCCCATCGGCCTGCTCGGCCCGGACGCGCCGGTCTCCCGGCGGCTGGGCGAGGCCCTGACCGGCACCGCCCGCGGCCTGGCCGCCGGCCTGCGCCACCTCGCCGTACGCCGCACGGCCGCCTGGGCGCTCGGCGCCATGGCGCTGATGCGCTTCTGCTACGGCGCCCTGACCGTCACCGTGCTGATGCTCTGCCGCTACGCCTGGGCCGGCAGCGAGTCCATGGGCCTGGCCCTGCTGGGGCTCGCCGTCGCGGTGTCGGGCGCCGGGTTCTTCGCGGCGGCCGTCATCACCCCCTTGGCGGTGTCCCGGCTGGGCCGGCTCGGCTGGATGATCGCCTGCGCGGCCGCCGCGGCGGTGCTGGAGCCCTCGCTCGGGCTGCCCTTCGAGCCCGTGCCCATGCTGGTCGCGGCGTTCGTCCTCGGCCTCGTCACCCAGGGCGCGAAGATCGCCACGGACACGGTCGTCCAGGCCTCGGTGGACGACGCCTTCCGCGGCCGGGTCTTCTCCCTCTACGACGTCCTCTTCAACGTCGCCTTCGTCGGGGCGGCGGCCGTGGCGGCCCTGATGCTGCCGTCCGACGGGCGGTCGGCCGTGCTGATCTCCGGCGTCGCCGTGCTCTACGCGGTGACCGCCGTCGCGCTCGCCGGTTTCCGGCGGCGTGAGGGCGCACAAGAGGCCGTGTAAGAGGACACACACGGGCGGCTCGTCAGCCCTGGGCGGCCCACCACTCCTTAAGCGCGGCGACGGCCTCGTCGTGGGACATCGGGCCGTTCTCCAGCCGCAGCTCCAGCATGTGCTTGTACGCCTTGCCGACCTGCGGTCCCGGGCCCACGCCCAGGATCTCCATGATCTGGTTGCCGTCCAGATCCGGCCGGATCGCGTCCAGCTCCTCCTGCTCCTGCAGGCGGGCGATGCGCTCCTCCAGGCCGTCGTACGCCCGCGACAGCGCGTTGGCCTTGCGCTTGTTGCGCGTGGTGCAGTCGGAGCGGGTCAGCTTGTGGAGCCGCTCCAGCAGGTGTCCCGCGTCCCGCACATACCGGCGCACGGCGGAGTCGGTCCACTCGCCGGTGCCGTAGCCGTGGAAGCGCAGGTGCAGCTCCACCAGCTTGGAGACGTCCTTCACCAGCTCGTTGGAGTACTTGAGCTTGGTCATGCGCGCCTTGGTCATCTTGGCGCCCACGACCTCGTGGTGGTGGAAGGAGACCCGGCCGTCCTTCTCGAAGCGGCGCGTCCGCGGCTTGCCGATGTCGTGCAGCAGCGCGGCGAGGCGCAGCACCAGGTCGGGGCCGCCGCCGGGCTGGTCGCGCGGGGCCTCCAGGGCGATGGCCTGCTCCAGGACGGTGAGCGTGTGCTCGTAGACGTCCTTGTGCCGGTGGTGCTCGTCGCGCTCCAGGCGCAGGGCGGGCAGCTCGGGCAGGACCAGGGCAGCGAGCCCGGTGTCGACGAGCAGCTTCAGGCCCTTGCGCGGGTGGTCGGAGAGGATCAGCTTGTTGAGCTCGTCCCGGGTCCGCTCGGCCGAGACGATCTCCAGGCGGCCGGCCATCTCCGTCATCGCGGTGACGACCTCGGGCGCGACCTCGAAGTCGAGCTGCGCGGCGAAGCGGGCGGCCCGCATCATCCGCAGCGGGTCGTCGGAGAAGGACTCCTCCGGGGTGCCGGGCGTGCGCAGGACGCGCGCGGCGAGGTCCTCCAGGCCGTTGTGCGGGTCGATGAACTCCTTCTCCGGCAGCGCGACGGCCATGGCGTTCACCGTGAAGTCGCGCCGGACGAGGTCTTCCTCGATGGAGTCGCCGTAGGAGACCTCCGGCTTGCGGGAGGTCCGGTCGTAGGCCTCCGACCGATATGTCGTGACCTCGATGTCGAAGTCGGCTTTGCGGCAGCCCACGGTGCCGAAGGCGATGCCGACCTCCCAGACGGCGTCCGCCCAGGGCCGGACGATCTTCAGGACGTCCTCCGGCCGCGCGTCCGTCGTGAAGTCGAGGTCGTTGCCGAGCCGGCCGAGCAGCGCGTCCCGCACGGATCCGCCGACCAGGGCAAGCGTGAAACCGGCTTCCTTGAATCGGCGGGCGAGGTCGTCGGCCACGGGGGAGACCCTCAGGAGCTCGCTCACGGCACGGCGCTGCACCTGGCTGAGCTCGTTGGTCGGCGACTGGGTCAGGCTGTCATTGTTGGCGTTCGGCACAACAGAAGAGGGTACGTGTCCGCGCGCCCCGGGGCCTCCCGGTTACGGACGCATGGCGCAGGCCGCACAAAGCGGGCGCAGCCGGGACATCGAACCGACTACGCGATCTTGCGGAGCGGTCCACGGCACTTCGTCACAGCGGGCCTCGTTACCATTCGTGGACGCACAACCGACGACCACTGACGACGACGAGGGACGGGCGAGCGCGTGGCCGAGGCGGCAGAGATCCAGGAGACCACCTCCGCTTCTGCCTGCCGGTGGCCCCGGCTCCTGACGGTGCTGCTGACAAGCGCGGCGCTCCTGGCCGGCCTGGTGCAGCTGCCGGGCGCGCAGCCGGCCCGTGCCGAGTCCTCGGGCTCCCGTCCCGTCGACGTCTCCATCAACACGCTGACGCCCGTCGCGCCGAAGCAGGACGACACGCTCACCGTCTCGGGCACCGTCACCAACAACGGCGGCTCGACCGTCTCCGACGCGCACGTCGGCCTGCGGGTGGGCGGCCAGCTCAACAGCCGGGTCGACGCCGACGAGACCGGCAACCGCGCCGCCTTCTCGCCCGGGACCGACGGCTCGGAGCTCGGCAAGCACACCCAGAAGATCGACAAGCTCCCGCCGGGGAGCAGCCGTGAGTTCAGCATCTCGCTGCCGGCGAAGGACCTGGAGCTCGGCAAGGACGGCGTCTACCAGCTGGGCGTCTCGCTGTCCGGGCACACCGCGGACCAGGGGTCCGAGCGGGTGCTGGGCATCGGCCGGACCCTGCTGCCCTGGCAGCCCTCCTCGATCGAGGGCAAGAAGACGCGGCTCACGTTCCTGTGGCCGCTGATCTCCGCGACCCACCTGACCGCCCGCACCGAGTCCGACCAGCAGCAGACGCCGATCTTCCCCAATGACGACCTGGCCGCGGAGCTGGCGCCGGGCGGGCGGCTGCAGCAGCTGGTCGCGCTGGGCAAGGGCCTGCACATCACGTGGGTGATCGACCCGGACCTGCTGGCCACGGTCGAGGCCATGACGAAGACGTACCGGGTGGAGGGGCCGGACGGGAAGAACACCCCGGGCCGGGGCCAGGCGGTCGCCAAGCAGTGGCTCAGCCAGCTGCAGACCGCCGTCGCCGGCGACCAGGTGGTGGCGCTGCCCTTCGGCGACCCCGACCTCGCGTCGCTGGCCCACCACGGCAAGGACGTCTCGGGCTCCCTGAGCCACCTGCAGTCGGCCACGGAGCTCGCGTCGACGACCGTGGACACGATCCTCGGCGTGAAGCCGCGCACGGACTTCGCCTGGCCCGTCGACGGCGCCGTGGACTCCTCCGTCATCGACGTCGCCACCTCGGCCGGTGCCCACAACGTCATCGCCCGCAGCGACAGCTTCCGCGACCGCACCTCCTACACCCCCACCGCGGCCCGCCAGATCGGCAGCGGCAACACGGCCGTCGTGGCCGACGCCCGGATGTCCACCGGCTTCCAGGGCGACCTGGTCCGCGCCGGCGAGTACTCGCTCGCCGTGCAGCGCTTCGCCGCCCAGACCCTCCTGGTGAACCGGCAGGCGCCGGACAACGAGCGCAGCATCGTCGTGGCGCCGCAGCGCATGCCGACCGCGAGCCAGGCCCAGGCGATGGCAGCCGCGATCGCCGGCCTCTCGGACGGCCGCTGGACGCAGCCGGCCGGCCTCGGCGACGCGGCCGCCGCCAAGCCCGACCCGGACGCGAACCAGCAGGTGCCCGGCCCCGGCTCGTACCCCGACCGGCTGCGCGAGCAGGAGCTCTCCACCAAGGCCTTCCAGGAGATCCAGAAGACCCAGGCGACCCTGGACGGCTTCAAGGTCATCCTGACCTCGCAGGACCGCGTGGTGACCCCCTTCGGCAGCGCGATCATGCGGGAGATGTCGACGTCCTGGCGCGGCAACCCCAAGGGGGCCACCGAGTTCCGCGACGCCGTGCAGTCGTATCTGTACGGGCTCACCCGCCGGGTCGAGCTGATCAAGAAGTCCGACGTGACCCTGTCCGGGCGCAGCGCGACGATCCCGATGACGGTCCACAACGGCCTGCTGCAGGGGATCGCGGGTCTGCACCTGGTCCTGGAGTCCAGCCAGACGAACCGCCTGCAGGTCGACCGGTCCCAGCCGGTGAAGATCAACGGTGGCCAGAACCAGTCGGTGAAGTTCGAGACGCGGGCCAACGCCAACGGCCCGGTGCGGGTGACGGCGCGGCTCTACACGGACGAGGGCCAGCCCTACGGCGACCCGGTCGTCTTTACTGTGCATGTCACGTCCATCACCCCTATGGTTCTCCTCGTCATCGCCGGAGGAGTGCTCCTGCTGGTCCTCGCGGGGCTCCGCATCTACATCAAGCGGAAGCGGTCCGCCGCCCGTGCGGCCGACGGTGGCGGGCCCGCCGCGGACGGCGACGGGCCGGGCAACGGTGGCCCGGACGACGACAAGCCCTCGCGGCGGCCGGGTGATCCGGCCCC
>NZ_JBPQTW010000073.1:0-28837 GCF_051386535.1 Streptomyces sp. URMC 127 | reverse complement strand
CCCCCGAAGGGACCCCCCATGCCTTCTCTCTCCCTCGACTCCGTGCTGCTCGACGTTGCCGCCGTGCTCGGTGAGGAGCCCGGTGACGTGTCCGTCGACGAGAACCTGCAGGACCTCGGCCTCGACTCCATCCGCGTCATGACGCTCGTCGAACGCTGGCGCGCCGCCGGCACCGACGTCGAGTTCGCCGAGCTCATCGAGGCCACCCCCACCATCCGCGGCTGGCACCGGCACCTCACCGCCTCCTGATCACCGCCCCGCCCCGACCGCACCACCCCCGAGGAGAACCATGAACACCCGTGCCGCCCGCGGCCGCACCGCCGCCGCACTCGCCGGCGCAGCCGCCCTGCTGACCCTGACCGCGTGCGGCGGGAACGGCTCCGGCGCAGCCGGGGCCGCGGGCGGCGAGGACGCGAAGGGCCGGGTGATCGAGGCGAGCAACGGCAAGGTCACCGTGCCCGCGGACGCCAAGCGCGTCGTCAGCATCTCCTACGCCACCGGCGCCCTGCTGGACCTCGGCGTCGAGCCCGTCGGCACCAGCGCCATCGACGAGAACAACCCCGTCGAGCTGCTGCCCTCGCAGACCGAACGGGCCAAGAAGATCACTTCGATCGGCTCGGGCATCGAGACGAACATCGAGAAGGTCGCCTCGCTCAAGCCCGACCTGATCGTCGTCGAGGGCGCCGCCGCCTTCGACTGGAACGTCAAGAAGCTCGAAGGCATCGCGCCCACCCTCTACTTCGGCATCAAGACGCCCGTCGACCTGCTCAACGCGCAGGAGAAGATCGCCCAGGCCGTCGGCAAGGAGGACGTCTTCACCAAGCTCAAGGCCGATTACCGGCAGAAGGCCGAACAGATCAAGAACACCTACGGCGCCAAGCTCAAGTCCGTGAACTGGGCCGTCGCCTCCTCCTACGGCAACGGCGAGTTCATCGTCGACACCCGCACCTCGTGGGTCGGCCGCATCCTCGCCGACGCCGGCGCGAAGTTCGCCAAGGCCTCCGACGACGGCAAGGAGCACGAGGTCACCTACTCCCAGGAGAAGATCGACGTCCTGTCGGACGCCGACATCGTCCTCGTCCCGCGCACCGCCGCCACCGGCGAGGTGCCCAAGGAGGTCAAGGAGCTCCAGGAGAAGCCCTCCTGGAAGCTGCTGAAGGCTTCCAAGGACAACCACGTCCTGCCGGTCACCTACGCCACCGCCGACCGCTACGGCACGGCACTCGACGTCCTCGGCCGGATCGAGGAGATCCTCAAGGGCCTTTAGCCCGGCCGCCCGTAAGCACACCCGCACTCCCTCCCCGTACCACGAACGACCCGGAAGGCCGGCATGTCAGAGGTGACCAGCGACGCAGGACGGTTCCTGGAGCTCACGCGAGCCCAGGAGGGAGTGCTGGCGGCGCAGCGGATCGACCCCGGCAACCCCAGCTACAACGTCGGCCAGTACGTGGAACTCCGGGGCGCGATCGACGCCGCCGCCCTGGAGGAGGCCCTGCGCCGCACCCTCGCCGAGGCCGACGGCCTGCACGTCCGGCTCGCCGAGCACGAGGGCCGCACCGTGCTGCGCCCGGTCCCCTTCGACGCCGTGGGCTGGCACCTGCCCCGCCTCGACACCACCGGTGCCGCCTCGCCCGTCGACGCCGCGATCGCCCTCGTCCGCGACCAGCTCGCCTGCCCGCCGCGCCTGGAGCCCGGCGACGGCTCCGGGCCGGCCCCGGCCCTGACCGGCTCCCTGCTGGTCACCGTCGCCCCCGGCCACCACCTGTGGTTCCAGTACTTCCACCACCTCGTCGTCGACGGCTACAGCGTCGCCCTCTTCACCCGCCGCGTCGCCGCCGTCTACACCGCCCTCGTCCGCGGCGAGGACGTGCCGCCCTCGCCGTTCGCGCCCGCCTCCGTGCTCGCCGACGCGGACGCCGCCTACCTCGCCTCCGGCAAGCCGGGGGCCGACCGCGCCTACTGGACCGCGCGGCACGCCGGCCGGCCCCGCGTCACCGGCCTGACCGAGCAGACCGCGCAGGCCTCCCGGACCTCCCTGCGGCACCGCGTCGGCCTCGGCGCCGAGCGCTCCGCCGCCGTCCTGGCCGCCGCGGCCGCCGTCCGCTGCACCTGGGCCGAAGCGGCCACCGCCGCCGTCGCCGCCTACCTGCACCGCATGACCGGCACCACCGACGCCGTCCTCGGCATGCACTTCATGGCCCGCAGCGGGCCCGGCACCATGCGCGTCCCCGGCATGGCCGTCAACGTGCTGCCCGTTCGCCTCGCCGTCGAAGGAACCGACACCTTCCCCGGCCTGATCCGCCGCGCCGCGGGCGAACTCAAGGACGCCCGCCGCCACCAGCACTACCGCGGCGAGGACATCCGCCGCGACCTCGGCCTCGTCGGCAGCGACGAGCGCCTGCACGGGCCGATGCTCAACCTCAAGCCCTTTGACCTCGGCCTCGACTTCGCCGGTGTCCCCGGGCACACCGTCAACCTCGCTTCCGGACCCGTCGAAGACCTGTCCGTGTCGGTCAGCAAGAGCCCCGACGACGTCCTCCACCTCGAATTCGACGCCAACCCCGCCCTCTACGACGCCGCCGCCCTCGCCGCGCACGCCGAGCGCTGCACCGACCTCATGGGACGCCTCGCCGCCGACCCCGAGCTCAGCCTCGGCCGGGCCCGGCTCCTCGCCGACGGCGAGCGCGAGAACGTGCTGCGCACCTGGAACGCCACCGGCCGCGCCGTCGCCCCCGCCACCCTCCCCGCCCTCATCGCCGAACGGGCCGCGGCCACGCCCGCCGCCACGGCCGTCGTCTTCGAGGACGAGGAGCTCACCTACCGCGAACTCGACGAGCGGGCCGCGGCCCTGGCCCGTACGCTCACCGCCGCCGGCGCGGGCCGCGACACCGTCGTCGCCGTCGCCGTCCCGCGCTCCGCCGCGCTCATGGTCGCCCTCCTCGGCGTCCTCAAGTCCGGCGCCGCCTACCTGCCGCTGGACACCGGCTACCCGGCCGAGCGGCTGGCCGCCATGGTCGAGGACGCGGCCCCGGTGCGGGTCGTCACCGTCCCCGAGGTGCTCGACCGCCTGCCGCGGAGCGCCCGCGACGCGGCCCTGCTGCTGGACGACGCGACCGGCGACGCCCGCGACGCCGAGGTCACGGCCCCCGCACCCGGCGACCCCGCCTACGTCATCTTCACCTCCGGCTCCACCGGCCGCCCCAAGGGCGTCGTCGTCACCCACCGCGCCATCGTCAACCGCCTCGCCTGGATGCAGCACACCTACCGGCTGCGCCCCGACGACCGCGTCCTGCAGAAGACGCCCGCCGGCTTCGACGTCTCCGTCTGGGAGTTCTTCTGGGCGCTGTGCGAAGGCGCCACCGTCGTCCTCGCCCGCCCCGAAGGCCACAAGGACGCCGCCTACCTGGCCCGGCTCGTCGCCGGACAGCGCATCACCACCCTGCACTTCGTGCCGTCCATGCTCCGCGCCTTCCTGGAGGAGCCCACGGCCGCCGCGGCCTGCGCCGGGCTGCGGCGGGTCTTCTGCTCCGGCGAGGCCCTGCCCGGCGACGTCGTCGACCGCTGGTACGCGGCGCTGCCGGCCGTACCGCTGCACAACCTGTACGGGCCCACCGAGGCCGCCGTCGACGTCACCTACCACCGGACCGAGGCCGGTTGCGGTGCCGTGCCGATCGGCCGGCCGGTGTGGAACACGCGGCTGTACGTGCTCGACGCGGCTCTCCGGCCGGTGCCGGTGGGCGTGCCGGGCGAGCTGTACCTGGCCGGTGACCAGCTCGCCCGCGGCTACCTCGGCCGCCCCGGCCTGACCGCCTCCCGCTTCGTCGCCAACCCCTACGAGGGCGGCGGGGCGCGCATGTACCGCACGGGCGACCTCGTGCGATGGGCCCCCGGGGGCGTCGTCGAATACCTGGGCCGCACGGACGACCAGGTCAAGATCCGCGGCTTCCGCATCGAACTGGGCGAGATCGAAGCCGCGCTGGAGGCCCTGCCCGGCGTCGCCCAGGCCGCCGTCACCGCGCGCGAGACCGCGCCCGGCGGGCCGCGCCGCCTCGCCGGCTACGCCGTCCCCGAGCCGGGTGCCTCGCCCGACCCCGAGGTGCTGCGCGCCCGGCTCGCCGCCACGCTGCCCGAGCACATGGTCCCGCCCGTGATCGTCCTCCTGGACGCGCTGCCCCTCAGCCTCAACGGCAAGCTCGACCGCAAGGCCCTGCCCGAGCCCGCCCCCGTGGCGGCCACGGGCTCCCGGGCGCCCCGCACGGAGGCCGAGCGGGTCCTCGCCGCGCTCGTCGCCGAGCTCCTCGGCCTGGACGCCGTCGGCGCCGACGACAACTTCTTCTCCCTCGGCGGCGACAGCATCTCCGCCATCCAGCTCGGCAGCCGCGCCCGGCAGGCCGGGTGGGGCATCACGCCCCGCGAGGTCTTCGAGCGCAAGACGATCGCCGCGGTGGCGGCGGTCGCCGAACGGCTCGGCGGCCCTGCCGCCGCCGACCGCCGCGAGGACGCCACCGGCCCGGTCCCGGCCACGCCCATCACGGAGTGGCTGCGCGAACGCGGCGGCCCCGTCCGCCGCTTCGCCCAGACCACGGCCGTCACGGTCCCGCCGGACCTCGACCCGGAGCGTCTGGAAGGGGCGCTCGGTGCTTTGACGGAGCGTCATGAGGCGCTGCGGGTACGCCTCGTAGAGCACGGCGCCACGGGCGCCGACGCCTCCGGTACGGAGTCCGGTGGCTACGGCGGCTTCGACGGCATTCCCCAACCCGGGGCCTGGTCCACCGAGATTCTTCTCGCCGAGGCCGCCCCCGCCGTCGTTCTCCATCGCGCCGACCTCACCCGTACGCCCGCCGGCGGCATCGACGCCGCCGTCGAGGGCGAGCGCCGCGCCGCCGCCGGACGGCTCGACCCCGCCGCCGGGGCCGTGATCGCCGCCACCTGGTGCGACCTGGGCCCGGACGCCCCCGGGCGGCTCGTGCTCGCCGTGCACCACCTCGCCGTCGACGGCGTCTCGTGGCGCATCCTGCTGCCCGACCTGCGCGCCGCCTACGAGGGCCGCGAGCTCGCCCCCGCGAGCACCCCGCTGCGCCGCTGGGCCCGCGGCCTGCACGCCGCCGCGACGAGCGATACCGTCCGGGCCCAACTGCCGTACTGGCGGGAGGTCCTCGCCCCCGGCGCGGGACCCCTGCTCGGGGAGCGGGCCGTCGACCCGGCCCGCGACACCGCGGGCACGAGCCGCACCCTGCGCCTGACCCTGCCCGCCGAGCGCACCGCCCCGCTCCTCGGCCGGGTGCCCGCCGCCCGGCGCGCCGGCGTCGACCACGTGCTGCTGACCGGCCTCGCCCTCGCGTTCGCCGGCCGCCGCCGCGACCTGCTGATCCGCATGGAGGGCCACGGCCGGCAGGACCACCTCGTGCCCGGCGCCGACACGGCCCGCACCGTCGGCTGGCTCACCAGCGAGTTCCCCGTACGCCTGGACCTCGAAGCCCTCGCCGGGGACCCGCTGCGCGCCCTCGCCCTCGTCAAGGAGCAGCTGCGGTCGCTGCCCGACGACGGCACCGGCTACGGCCTGCTCCGCTACCTCGATCCCCGGTCCCGCGCCGAGCTCGCGGCCGCCCCAGCCCCGCAGCTGCTCTTCAACTACCTCGGCCGGTTCACGTCCGGCGACGGCCTCTGGGACACGACCGGCGACGCGTTCGCCGCGAGCGCCGACCCGGAGCTGCCCGCCCTCCACGCCCTGGAGATCGGCGCGTTCGTCCACGACCGGCCCGCGGGCCCCGAGCTCACCGCCGTCCTGACCTGGCCGGAGGGAGTCCTCACCGAGGACGCCGTGCGCGACGTCGCCGACCGCTGGTTCCGCGCCCTCGACACCCTCGCCGCCGGGGCCGCGCGCCCCGGCGCCGGCGGGCTCACCCCCTCCGACGTGCCCCTCGCCGGCCTCGGACAGGACGCCCTCGACCGCCTGCAGGCCGCCCGCCCCGGCACCGAGGACGTCCTGCCGCTCTCCCCGCTCCAGGACGGGCTGCTCTTCCACGCGCTCTACGAGACCGCCGCCGACGACCTGTACACGTCCGTCACCGGCCTGGACCTGACCGGGCCGCTCGACGAGGCCGCCCTGCGCCGCGCCGTCGACGCCGTCGTCGCCCGCCACCCCGCCCTGCGCGCAGCCTTCGACCACACGAGCACCGACCGCCCCCTGCAGACGATCGCCGCAAGGGCCACCGTCCCGTGGACCGTGCACGACCTCACCGGCACCCCCGCCGACGGCCTCGCCGCCGCCGTGGACGCCGTCGAGACCGCCGAGGCCACCGCCCCCTTCGACCTCACCCGGCCGCCCCTCCTGCGCTGCGCCCTGCTGCGCCTGGGCCACGAGCGGCACCGCCTCGTCCTGACCCGCCACCACATCGTGATGGACGGCTGGTCCACCCCCGTCGTGCTGCGCGAGATCGTCAGCGCGTACGCGGCCGGCGGCGACGCCTCCGCCCTGCCGCCCGCCGCCTCCTACGCCGGCCACCTCGCCTGGCTGGCCCGCCAGGACGAGACGGCGCACGCCGCCGCCTGGGCCACTGCCCTGGACGGCCTGACGGCGCCCACCCTGCTCGCCGAAACCCTGGCCCACGAGGCCACGGCCGGGACCGGCGCCCGCGCCGGTGAGGTCGACCTGCCGCTGCCCGCGGAGACCGTCACCGCCCTGACCGGCCTCGCCCGCAGCCACGGCCTGACCCTCAACACCCTCGTGCAGGGCGCCTGGGCCGTCCTCCTGAGCCGCCTCACCGGCCGCACGGACGTCGTCTTCGGCGCGACCGTCTCCGGCCGCCCCGCCGACGTGCCCGGCGTCGAGTCGATCGTCGGACTGTTCAGCAACACCGTCCCCGTCCGCTTCGCCCTGGACGAGGACGAGACCGTCGCCGCCGCACTCGCCCGCCTCCAGGAACAGCAGGCGCGGCTCCTCGACCACCAGTACGCGGGCCTCGCCGGCATCCAGGCCCGCGCCGGGCTCGGCACGCTCTTCGACACCCTCCTCGTCTTCGAGAACTACCCCGTCGACCCCGACGAGCTCACCGCCCCCGACCCCGCCGGCCGCCCGGGCCGCCTGCGCGTGACCGGCATCGGCAACCGCGGCGCCACCCACTACCCGCTGACCGTCCTCACCCTCCCCGGCGACGCGCCCCGCATCACCGTCGAGTACCGCCCGGACACCTTCACCGCCGAACGGGCCGCCGACCTCGGGCACCGCCTGCTGCGCCTGCTCGCCGCCATGGCCGCCGACCCCGGCACGACCGTCGGCTCCCTCGACGCCCTCGCCCCGGCCGAGCGCCGCACCCTCCTGCACACCTGGAACGCCACCGCGCGCGACGTGCCCGCGGGCACCGTCGTCGACGCCTTCGAGGCCCAGGCAGCGGCGACGCCGGACGCCACCGCCGCCGTCTGCGGCGACACCCGCTGGAGCTACGCCGAGCTCGACGCCCGCGCCGCCGCTGTGGCCCGCCGCCTCGCCGCCCTCGGCGCCGGCCCGGACACGGTCGTGGCCCTGGCCCTGCCCCGCTCCGCGGACCTCGTCGCCGCCGTCCTCGGCACCCTCAAGGCCGGCGCCGCCTACCTGCCCGTCGACCTGGACCATCCGGCCGAGCGCGTCGCCCTGATGCTGGAGGACGCCGTCCCCCTCGCGGTCCTGACCACCCGTCCCACCGCCGGGCACCTGCCCGCCCTGACCGGCGACCGCTTCACGACGCTGTACGCGGAAGACATCACCCAGGACGCCACGGACGTCATGCACGCCACGGATGGCACGGACGCCACGGCGGACGTCACGCCGCGGCGGCCCGCCCCCGACGACCTCGCCTACGTCATCTTCACCTCCGGCTCCACCGGCCGCCCCAAGGGCGTCCAGGTGCCCCACCGCGGCCTGGTCAACATGCTCGACCACCACCGGTCCACCGTCTTCGCCCGGGCCGTCGAGGCCGCGGGAGGCCGCCGCCTGCGCGCCGCCCACACTGCCTCGTTCTCCTTCGACTCCTCCTGGGAACAGCTCCTGTGGCTCATCTGCGGCCACGAACTCCACGTCTACGACGAGGAACTGCGCCGCGACCCGCAGGCCCTGGCCGCCCGGCTGCGCGCCGACCGCATCGACACCCTCGACGTCACCCCGTCCTTCGGCCGGCAGCTCATCGAGTGCGGCCTGCTCGACGGCGGACACGACGGCGGGCATGACGGCGGTCACGACGACGGCCACCGCCCCGTCCTGTTCCTCCTCGGCGGCGAAGCCGTCGACGCCGCCCTGTGGACGCGGATCCGCGAGACCGGCGGCGTCATCGGCCACAACTTCTACGGCCCCACCGAGTACACCGTCGACACCCTCGGCGCGGCCCTCGACGACAGCCCCGCCCCGTCCGTGGGCCGGCCCATCGCCAACACCCGCGTGTACGTCCTCGACGCGCGCCTGCGGCCCGTGCCCGCCGGCGTCCCCGGCGAGCTGTACATCGCCGGCCCCGGCCTCGCCCGCGGCTACGGCAACCGCCCCGCGCTGACGGCCTCCCGCTTCGTCGCCGACCCGTTCTCCGGCACGGGCGAGCGCATGTACCGCACCGGCGACATCGTCCGCCGGCGCGCCGACGGCACCCTGGACTACCTCGGCCGCGACGACGACCAGGTCAAGATCCGCGGCTTCCGCGTCGAGACCGGCGAGGTCGAGGCGGCCCTGACCGCCCTGGAGAACGTCTCCCGGGCAGCCGTCCTGGCCCGCGCGACCGGCACAGGCGTCAAGCGCCTCGTCGCCTACGCCGTCCCCGCGCCCGGCGCCGCCGCCGAACCCGCCGCCCTGCGGGCCGCGCTCGCCGCGCGGCTGCCCGAGTACATGGTCCCGTCCGCCGTCGTCGTCCTCGACGCCCTGCCCCTCAACGTCAACGGCAAGCTCGACCGGCAGGCCCTCCCCGAGCCCGGCGCCGCGGACTTCGCCGGCACCGGCGGGCGCGCCCCGCGCGACGAACGCGAGGCCCTGGTGTGCGGCGCCTTCGCCGGCGTGCTCGGCCTGCCCGCCGTCGGCGCCGACGACGACTTCTTCGCCCTCGGCGGCCACTCCCTGCTCGCCACCCGCCTCGTCGGCCGCATCCGCACCGCCCTGCAGACGCACCTCACCGTGCGCGACCTGTTCGAGGCCCGCACCCCGGCGGCCCTCGCCCGCAGGCTGCGGCACACCGGGCCCGGCCGGTCCGGGCCCACCGCACGCCCGCGCCCGCAGGAGCTGCCGCTCTCGCCCGCCCAGGCCCGCCTGTGGTTCCTCCACCAGCTCGAAGGCCCCGGCACCGCCTACACCATCCCCTGCTCGCTGCGCATCGACGGCGCCGTCGACACCGAGGCCCTGCGCGCCGCGTTCGCCGACGTCGTCGCCCGCCACGAGGCGCTGCGCACGGCCTTCCCCGCCACCGACGGCCGCCCGTACCAGAAGATCCTCGCCCCCGAGGACGCCCACGTGCCCTTCGACGTACGGCACGTGTCCCCGGACCGGCTGGACGAGGCCGTCGCCGCCGCCGGCGCCCACGCCTTCGACCTCGCCGCCGCACCGCCCGTCCGCGCCACGCTCCTCAGCAGCGGCCCCGAGACCCACGTCCTTTGTGTGGCCCTGCACCACATCATCGGCGACGAGTGGTCCGAAGGCGTGCTGCTGCGCGACCTCGACACCGCCTACGCGGCCCGCCGCCGGGGCACCTCCCCGGTCCGGCCGCCGCTGCCCGTGCAGTTCGCCGACCACACCCTCTGGCAGCGCGACCTGCTCGCCGGTCCCGCCGACGGCGACCGCCTCACCGCGTACTGGACCGAGCGCCTCGCCGGCCTGCCGGAAGAACTGGCCCTGCCCGCCGACCGCCCGCGCCCGGCCGAGCCGACCGGCCGCGGCGGCGCCGTCCGGCTGCGCCTGCCCGACGCCCTGCACGGAGCGCTGCGCGACTACGCGCACCGCACCGGCGTCACCCCGTTCATGGTCACCCAGGCGGCCGCCGCGCTCCTGCTGGGCGCCCTCGCCGGCAGCAGCGACGTGCCGCTCGGCACCCCGGTCGCCGGACGCGCCGACGAAGCCGTCGAGAACGTCGTCGGCTTCCTCGTCAACACCCTCGTCCTGCGCCACGACCTGAGCGCCCCCGAGGGCGGCGCCGCGCCCACCTTCGACCAGCTGGTGGAGCGAGCACGGGAGACCGTGCTCGGGGCACTAGCCCACCAGGACCTGCCGTTCGACCGCCTGGTCGAGATCGTGAACCCCGAGCGCTCGCTCGGCCGGCACCCGCTGTTCCAGGTGATGGTCCAGCACCGCAAGGAGGCCACGGGCCTGGACACCCTGCTGGGCGCCCGGACCGAGCTGCTGCCCGACCCCCTGCACGCCGCCCGCTTCGACCTCGCCTTCACCTTCCTGGAGTCCGCCGACGGCGCACACACCGACCTGACCGTCATCCACGCCGCGGACCTGTACGACCGCGCCACCGCCGAGCTGCTCGCCGGCCGGCTGCTGCACGTGCTGGAGCAGGCCCTCGCCGCGCCCGGCCGGACCGTGGACCGCGTCGAGGTGATGAGCCCCAGCGAGAGGCGGGCCCTGGCGGAGGAGTGGAACGCCACGGGGCGGGAGGTGCCGTCCGGCACGCTGGTCACGAGGTTCGCGGAGCGGCTGGCTGCCGTGCCGGAGGCCACGGCGGTGGTGTACGAGGGTCGTGAGCTGACGTACCGTCAACTCGACGAGCGGGCCGGTGAGCTTGCCGCCGAGCTGGTCGCGGCCGGTGCCGGGCCGGACCGGATCGTGGCCGTGGCCGTGCCGCGGTCGGTCGAGCTCATGGTCGCCCTGCTGGCCGTGCTGAAGTCCGGCGCCGCCTACCTGCCGCTGGATCTCGACCACCCGGTCGAGCGCCTGAGGACGATGGCCGAGGACGCCGCGCCGGTGTGCGTGGTCACCGTCCAGAGCGAGCGCGGACGGCTTCCTGACCTGGACGGCATGCCGGTCGTCCTGGCCGACCGGCCTCGTACGGCACAGGCCTTCGCACCGGTTGCGGCGGGGCCGCAGCATGCCGCGTACGTCATCTACACCTCCGGTTCGACCGGTCGTCCGAAGGGTGTGGTGGTGACGCACGAGGCGATCGTCAACCGGCTGGACTGGATGCGGGAGGCGTACGGGATCGAGCCGTCGGACCGGATCCTGCAGAAGACCCCGGCGAGCTTCGACGTCTCCGTATGGGAGTTCTTCCTGCCGCTGGTGAGCGGTGCCGCTGTTGTTCTCGCCCGGCCGGGCGGGCACCGCGAGCCGGAGCACCTCGCCGAGGCGGCGGCGCGCTCGGGGGTCACCACCGCGCACTTCGTGCCGTCCATGCTCACTGCCTTCACCGCGGCTGCCGAGGAGGACGAGGCGATCCGTACGGGTTTCGCCGGCGTCCGTCGTGTCTTCTGCTCCGGGGAGGCGCTGCCCGCTGCTGCGGTGGACCGGTTCGCCGCGCTGTGGCCGGACATCGAGCTGCACAACCTGTACGGGCCGACCGAGGCCGCCGTCGACGTCACGTACCACCGGACCGAGGCCGGTTGCGGTGTCGTGCCGATCGGCCGGCCGGTGTGGAACACGCGGCTGTACGTGCTCGACGCGGCGCTGCGGCCGGTGCCGGTGGGTGTGCCCGGTGAGTTGTATCTGGCCGGTGTGCAGCTGGCCCGCGGTTATCTGAACCGTCCCGGGCTGACCGCATCCCGCTTCGTCGCCGACCCGCACGGCAGCGGCGAGCGCATGTACCGCACCGGCGACCTGGTCCGCCGCCGTGCCGACGGCGCCGTCGAATACCTGGGCCGCACGGACGACCAGGTCAAGGTCCGCGGCTTCCGTATCGAACTCGGCGAGATCGAGGCCGCGCTGACGGCCCTGCCCGGCGTCGCCCAGGCCGCCGTCATCGCCCGTCCCCTGGCGCCCGGCGGCACCCCGCAGCTCGTCGCCTACGCCGTCCCCGCCGCGGGCGCGGCCCCCGCTCCGCAGGAGCTGCGGGACGCCCTCGCCGGACGGCTGCCCGAGCACATGGTGCCCGCCGCCGTCACCCTGCTGGACGCGCTGCCGCTGAGCGTCAACGGCAAGCTCGACCGCAAAGCGCTCCCCGCGCCGGCCCGCGCCGCCGCCCGCCCGGACGCAGCGGCTCCCGCCCGCCCGGACAGCCCGGCCGCGGCGATGGCCGGGGTGTTCGCAGAGGTTCTCGGCCTCCCGGCGGTCGGCGAGGACGACAACTTCTTCGCTCTGGGCGGCGACAGCATCGTCTCCATCCAGCTCGTCAGCGCCGCCCGCAAGGCCGGTTTCACCGTCGCCGCCAAGGACGTGTTCCAGCACCCCACCCCGGCCGCCCTGGCCGCCGCGGGCGCTCGCGAGGAACAGGAACCGGCCGGTGCCCCGGCGGCACCCGCTGCGGATGAGGACGGCGAGTTCCCGCCGCTGCCCGTCGTGCACTGGCTGCGCGAACGCGGCGGCCCGGTGGACCGGTTCAACCAGTCGGTGCTGCTGACCGTCCCCGCCGGACTGCGCCCCGAGCCGCTCCGCGAGGCCCTCGCCGACCTCGCCCGCAACCACCCCGCCCTGCGGCTGCGCCTGGACCGGACCGGCGGCCTGTGGACCCAGGAGGTGCTGCCCGCCGCCGAAGCGCCCGCCGTCACCGACCCGGCGACACTGCGCCGCGCCGACATCACCGGCCTGGAAGGGACGGCACTGCACGAGCTGCTCACCAAGGAGGCCGACGCCTCCGCCGCCGCACTCGACCCGGACAAGGGCACCGTCCTGCGCGCCCTGTGGTGCGACGCGGGCCCCGGCGCCGAGGGAAGGCTGCTGCTGACCGTCCACCACCTGGCCGTCGACGGCGTCTCGTGGCGCATCCTCGTGCCGGAGCTGGCCGACGCCTACGCCGCCCGCGCCGCGGGCCGCGCACCCGCCCTCGAACCCGAGGCCACCGGGCTGCGCGCCTGGGCCGCGCACCTGCTGCAGCACGCCCACACCCGCACCCGTACCGCCGAAGCCGCCTACTGGCGCACCGCTTTGGCCGGACCGCAGGCCCCGCTCTGCCGCACCGCCGCCGACCCGCGCCGCGACACCACGGCGACCCTGCGCACGCTGCGGATGACCCTGCCCGCCGACCGCACCGAGCCCCTGCTGACCACCGTGCCGCAGGTCTTCTCCGCCGGCGTGGACGACGTCCTGCTGGCCGGGCTGGCCCTGGCCGCCGCCGACGTGCGCCGCGCAGCAGACCCCGGCCTGCCCGCCGCGCACACCGGCGCCCTGCAGATCGACCTGGAGGGCCACGGGCGCGGCGGCAGCGACGCGGACGGCCTCACCCCTGACCTGTCACGCACCGTCGGCTGGTTCACCACCGTCCACCCCGTACGCCTGGACGTCAGCGGCGTCGGCCTCGCGGACGCGCTGGCCGGCGGACGGCAGGCCGGGACCGCCCTCAAGCAGGTGAAGGAACAGCTGAGGGCAGCGCCCGACCGCGGCCTCGGCTACGGGCTTCTGCGCCACCTCAACGCGCAGACCGCACCCGCCCTGGCCGCCCTCCCGGGCTCGCAGCTGCTGTTCAACTACCGCGGCCGCACCGACCACGGCGCCGCTGCCGGGGCCCGCGAGGCCTGGTCCTTCGCCCCGGACGCGGAGCGGGCCGCCGTCGCCGAGGGCGCCGCACCCGACGCGGCCATGCCCGCCCCGTACCCGCTGGAGATCGACGCCGTCGTGCGCTCCGGCCCCGCCGGGCGGCCCGAGCTGGCCGTCGAATGGAGCTGGCCGCGGGCCCTGTTCACCGAGGAGCAGGTCGCCGCCCTGGCCACGCGCTGGTTCGATGCCCTCGACGCGCTCGCCCGGCACGCCGCCGCGCCCGGCGCGGGCGGCATCACGCCCTCCGACGTGCGCCTCGTCTCCCTCGACCAGGCCCGCATCGACCGCCTGGAAAACCGCCTGCGCAGGCGTCGATGAGCCTCCGCGGCCTCCCCGTCCGCTGCCCTGCCCACCGCCTCCCCGCCCACTCCTCGACCGAGAGCCGAGAGCGCCACCATGACTGACGACGTAACCTCCCCGACCCCGGCAGACGGCCCCGGCCCCGGCCTCGGCCCCGGCGCCGGATCCGCGCTTGAGGACGTCTATCCCCTGTCCTCCCTCCAGGAGGGCCTGCTCTTCCACGCCGTCTACGACGACGGCTCCCGCGACGTCTACGTCGTCCAGTCCCACCTCGACCTCACCGGCCCCCTCGTCACCGCCGACCTCGCCGCCGCCACCGATGCCCTGCTCCGCCGCCACGCCAACCTGCGCGCGGGCTTCTGGTACGACGACGGCGAGGACCCCGTCCAGTTCGTCCAGCGCCAGGTCGCCACCCCCCTGCGCGAACTCGACCTCACGGCGCTCGCCGGCGACCCCGCGGCCCGCGACGAGGCCGTCCGCGCCGCCATGGACGAGGACTGGAACCACCGCTTCGACCTCGCCGAACCGCCGCTCCTGCGGCTGACCCTGCTGCGCCTCGGCCCGGGCACCGCCCGCCTCGTCGTCACCTGCCACCACCTGCTCCTCGACGGCTGGTCCATGCCGGTCCTCGTCCGGGAACTGCTCACCCTCGTCGGCTCCCGCGGCGACCTCGCCGCCCTGCCGCCCGTCCGCCCCTACCGCGACCACCTCGAACTGCTCGCCGCCCGGGACGCCGACGCCGCCCGGCGCGCCTGGGCCGCCGCCCTCGACGGCATCACCGAGGCCCACCCCGTCGCCCCCGGCGCCGCCCTCGCCACGGCCGCCGAACCGGCGGACGCCGAGGCCGAGGCGGGCCCGGAGCTGACCGCCGCCCTCACCGCCGCCGCCCGTGCCCGCGGCCTGACGCTCGGCAACGTCCTGCACACGCTGTGGGGCGTCCTCGTGGGCTCGCTCACCGGCGCCTCCGACGTCGTCAGCGGCACCACCGTCTCCGGCCGCCCCGCGGACCTGCCCGGCGCCGACACCATGGTCGGCCTGTTCATCAACACCCTCCCCGTCCGCGTCCGCCTGGCGCCCGGCGCGACGCTCGCCGCCACCGCCGCGGCCGTCCAGGCGGAGCAGGCCGCTCTGATGGACCACCAGCACCTCGGCCTGGCCGCCGTCCAGCGCCTGACCCCCGTCGACGGCCCGCTCTTCGACACCCTGCTGGTGGTGGAGAACTACGCGGGCAGCGACGACGTCTCCGGCACCCTCGGCGCGGCCGCGGCCACCGGCGGCCTGCAGGTCACCGGCCTCGGCGCCCGCGACGCCACCCACTACCCGCTGACCATGCGCGTCCTGCCCGGCGGCGACACCCTGCGCCTGGAGCTCGGCTACCGCACGGACGTCTTCGACCGTGCGGCCGCCGAGCGCATCACCGACCGCTTCCTGAACCTCCTCGCGCGCTTCGCCGAGGACCCCGACACCCCGCTGGCCCGCCTGGACCTGCTGCTCCCGGACGAGAGGCGGGCGCTGGCGGAGGAGTGGAACGCCACGGGGCGGGAGGTGCCGTCCGGCACGCTGGTCAGCCGCTTTGCGGAGCGGCTGGCTGCCGCGCCGGAGGCCACGGCGGTGGTGTACGAGGGCCGTGAGCTGACGTACCGTCAACTGGACGATCTTTCCGACGGCCTGGCTGCCGAGCTGGTCGCGGCCGGTGCCGGGCCCGACCGGATCGTGGCCGTGGCCGTGCCGCGGTCGGCGGAGCTGATGGTTGCCCTGCTGGCCGTGCTGAAGTCCGGCGCCGCCTACCTGCCGCTGGACCTCGACCACCCCGAGGAGCGCCTGGCGGGGATGGCCGACGACGCCGCACCCGTGTGCGTGCTGACCACCGAGGCCGAGCAGTCCCGCCTCTCCTGGCTGCGGAACGTGCCGGTCGTCCTGGCCGACCGGCCTCGTACGGCCCAGGAGTTCGCACCGGTTGCGGCGGGGCCGCAGCATGCCGCGTACGTCATCTACACCTCCGGTTCGACCGGTCGTCCGAAGGGTGTGGTGGTGACGCACGAGGCGATCGTCAACCGGCTGGACTGGATGCGGGAGGCGTACGGGATCGGGCCCGTGGACCGGATTCTGCAGAAGACTCCGGCGAGCTTCGATGTGTCGGTGTGGGAGTTCTTCCTGCCGCTGGTGAGCGGTGCCGCTGTTGTTCTCGCCCGGCCGGGCGGGCACCGGGAGCCGGAGCACCTCGCGGAGGTGGCGGCCCGCTCGGGGGTCACCACCGCTCACTTCGTGCCGTCCATGCTCACTGCCTTCACCACGGCTGCCGAGCAGGATGGGGCTATACGTACGGGCTTTGCCCGGGTCCGGCGCGTCTTCTGCTCCGGTGAAGCCCTGCCGCCCGCCGCCGTGGACCGGTTCGCCGCGCTGTGGCCGGACACCGAGCTGCACAACCTCTACGGGCCCACCGAGGCCGCAGTCGACGTCACCTACCACCGCACCGAACCCGGCGCCGCCGTCGTCCCGATCGGTCGGCCCGTATGGAACACCCGTCTGCACGTCCTCGACGCCGCCCTGCGCCCCGTACCGGTGGGTGTGCCCGGCGAGTTGTACCTGGCCGGTGTGCAGCTGGCCCGCGGTTATCTGAACCGTCCCGGGCTGACCGCCTCCCGCTTCGTCGCCGACCCGTACGGCCCTGCCGGCACGCGGCTCTACCGCACCGGCGACCTGGTCCGCCGCCGTGCCGACGGCGCCGTCGAATACCTGGGCCGCACCGACGACCAGGTCAAGGTCCGCGGCTTCCGCATCGAACTCGGCGAGATCGAGGCCGTCCTCGCTGCCCACCCGGCCGTCGGGCACGCCGCTGTCCTGGTCCGCACCACCCCGGCGGGCGCCCAGCACGTCGTCGCCTACGTCGTCCCCGCTCCCGGCGCCGCCCCGGACCCCGAGGCGCTGCGCGCCGCGTGCGCGGCCCGGCTGCCCGAGCACATGGTCCCGTCCGCCGTCGTGGCCCTCGACGCCCTCCCGCTCGGCGTCAACGGCAAGCTCGACCGCAAGGCCCTGCCCGAAGGCCTCCCGGACGCCGCCGCCCCCGCCGCCGACCGCGAACCGGCGACGCTGACCGAGGCCACGCTGTGCTCCCTGTTCGCCGAGGTCCTCGCACTGCCCCGGGCCGGCGTCCACGACGACTTCTTCCGGCTCGGCGGCGACAGCATCGTCTCCATCCGCCTCGTCGGCGCCGCCCGCACCGCGGGCATCTCCCTCAGCCCGCGCGACGTCTTCGAGGCCCGCACCCCGGCCGCCCTGGCCGAGCGGGCCGACCGAGCGCCCGCGGGCACCCCCGGCCCGGCGACGGGCGGCGAACTGCCCGAGCCCACCGCGCAGGACCTGGCGGCCGTCCGCGCCGCCGCGCCCGACGCCACCGACGTCTGGCCGCTCTCCCCGCTCCAGCAGGGCCTGCTCTTCGAAGCCGTCTACGACGAGGACGCCCTCGACGTCTACACCTCCCGCGACGTCGTCACCCTGCGCCGCCCCGTCCCCGCGGACACCCTGCGCACCGCGGCGGCCGCCGTGCTCGGCCGGCACCCCAACCTGCGCGCCGGCTTCCTCCACGACGGGCTCGACCGGCCCCTGCAGTTCATCCCGGCCACCGCCACGGTGCCCGTCACCGAGACCGACCTGCGTTCCCTCACGCCCGGGGCCGCCGGCGCGGAACTGCGCCGCCTCCGGGACGCCGAGGCCCGCACCCGCTTCGACCTCGCCGCCCCGCCCCTGGTGCGGCTGGCCTCCGTCCTCACCCCCGACGGCCGCCAGCACATCCTCGTCACCCACCACATGCTGCTGTGGGACGGCTGGTCCACCGGCCTGTTCCTGCAGGAGCTCCTGGCCTGCTGCCACGCCCTGGTGACCACCGGCACCCTGCCGCAGCCCGGCCCGGACGAGGACCGGCCCCTGGCCTACCGCGACTTCCTCGCCTGGCTCCACACCCAGGACACCGCCGCCGGCGAAGAGGCCTGGCGCACGGCCCTCGCCGGCGTCGACGAGCCCACGCTCCTCGCCCCGCAGGCCCGCGAGCGGGCCGCGCTGCTGCCCGAGGAGCACGTCACCGAACTGACCGCCGGCCTGACCGCCCGCCTCACCGGCTACGCCAGGGCCCACGGCCTGACGCTCAACACCGTCCTCTCGGGCGTGTGGGGCCTGCTCCTCGCCGGCCTGACGGGCCGCCAGGACGTCGTCTTCGGCACCACCGTCTCCGGCCGCCCGGCGGAGCTCGCGGGCATCGACCGGACCATCGGCATGTTCCTCAACACCGTCCCGGTCCGGGCCCGGCCCGGCCGGAGCGAGACCGTCGTCGCGCACCTGACCCGCCTCCAGGACGAGCAGGCCGCGCTCCTGCCGCACCACCAGCTCAGCCTGGGCACCATCCAGCGCGCCGCCGGGACGGGCCGTCTCTTCGACACGCTCCAGGTGCTGCGCAACACTCCCGTCGACCAGGACGAGCGCGACCGCATCGGGCAGGCCCTCGGCGTGGACGACGTCACCGACGCCGACGCCACCCACTTCCCGCTCATCTTCGCGGCCAACCCCGGCGAGCGGATCTCCTTCGAGTGGAAGTTCCGCCCCGACGCGTTCGACCGCACGACGGTCGAGGAGCACGCGGGCCGGTTCGTCTCCCTCCTGGAGCAGATCACCGCGGACCCCGGCGTCCTCGTCCGCCGCCTCGGCCTGCTGACGGAGCAGGAGCGCGGGGCGGTACTGGGGGAGTGGGCGGCGACCGAGCGCGAACTGCCGGACGCCTCGGTCGCGCAGCTGCTGGCGGAGCGCGCGGCCTCCGTGCCCGGCGCGGTCGCGCTCGTGGCGGGTGAGCGCGCGTGGACGTTCGCCGAACTGGACGCCCAGGTCAACCGCCTGGCCCGGCTGTTCCTCGCCCGCGGCGCGGGCCCGGAACGGGTGGTGGCGCTCGGCCTGCCGCGCTCCCTGGAGATGGTCGCGGCCCTGTTCGCCGTGCTGCGGGCCGGCGCGGCCTATCTGCCGCTGGAGCTGGACTACCCGGTGGAGCGGCTGGCCTACATGGCCGAGGAGACCCGGCCGGTCGTCCTCGTCACGGACTCGTCCGTACGCGACCGCATGCCGGAGGTGCCGGGCCTCCCGCGCGTGGAGCTGGACGATCCCGCGGTGGTGGCCGAACTCGCCGGTCTGCCGGATGGTCCGGTGGACGTGCACGCGGATCCCGATGCCGCCGCGTACGTCATCTTCACGTCGGGCTCCACGGGCCGTCCGAAGGGCGTGGTCACGCCCTACCGAGGCCTGACCAACATGCAGCTCAACCACCGCGAGGCGATCTTCAACCCCGTTGTGGAGACGGCGGGCGGCCGGCGGCTGCGGATCGCGCACACGGTGTCGTTCTCCTTCGACATGTCGTGGGAGGAACTGCTGTGGCTGGTGGAGGGGCATGAGGTGCATGTCCTGGACGAGTCGCTGCGCCGCGACGCCGAAGGCCTGGCCGCGTACTGCGCCGAGCAGACGGTCGACGTCATCAACGTGACGCCTTCCTACGCGCAAGCACTCGTCGAGTGCGGGCTGCTGGACGAGGGCAGGCACCGCCCCGTGCTGGTGCTGCTCGGCGGCGAAGCCGTCCCCGAAGCCCTGTGGACGCGCCTGAAGGAGACGCCGGGACTCATCGGCTACAACCTGTACGGGCCGACCGAGTACACCATCAACACCCTCGGCGGCGGCACGCTCGACAGCGACACCGCGACCGTCGGCCGCCCCATCTGGAACACGCGGGCGCGCGTCCTGGACGCCTGGCTGCGCCCGGTGCCGGTCGGCGTCCCGGGCGAGCTGTACGTGTCCGGCGTCGGCCTGGCGCGCGGCTATCTGAACCGCCCGGGCCTGACGGCGGGCCGCTTCGTCGCCGACCCCTTCGGTGAGCCGGGCGCCCGGATGTACCGCACGGGTGATGTCGTGCGGTGGCGCCGGGACGGGCTGCTGGACTTCCTGGGCCGGGCCGACGACCAGGTGAAGATCCGCGGATACCGTGTCGAGCCGGGCGAGATCGAAGATGCCCTGACCGGCCATCCGGAGGTTGCTCAGGCGGCGGTGGTCGTCCGCGAGGACACGCCCGGCGTCAAGCGCCTCGCGGCCTACCTCGTACCGGCGACAGCGGAGGCCGTCGATACCCCCGCCGTCCGCCGCTCGCTCGCGGACTCCCTGCCGGAGTACATGGTCCCCTCGGCCTTCGTCGTCCTGGACGCACTGCCGCTGACCGTCAACGGCAAGCTCGACCGCAAGGCCCTCCCCGCGCCGACCGCCGCCGGGACGGGAGCGCGCCGCGCGCCCGCGAACCCCCGCGAGGAGCAGCTGTGCGCCCTGTTCGGCGAGGTGCTCGGGACCGGCCCCGTCGGCCCCGACGACCACTTCTTCGACCTCGGCGGCCACTCCCTGCTGGCCACCCGCCTCGTCAGCCGCATCCGCACGGCCCTCGGCACCGGCCTCGCCGTCCGCGACCTCTTCGAGGCCCCGACCCCGGCGGCACTCGCCGAGCGCACCGCCGGCGAGGCGCACGAGCGGCCCGCCCTCGTGCGCCGCGAGCGGCCGGCCGGACTGCCCCTCTCGCACGCCCAGCGCCGCATGTGGTTCCTGCAGAACCTCGACGGCTCGGGCGCCACCTACAACGTGCCGCTCGTCATCCGCGTCAGCGGCCCGCTCGACCTGGCCGCGCTGCGCCACGCCGTCGCCGACGTCACCGGCCGCCACGAGAGCCTGCGCACCGTCGTGGGCGAGCACGACGGCCGTGTCGTCCAGCGCATCCTCGACACGCCCGATCCGGCCGGGGCGCTGCACGTCGCCGCCACCACGGAGGAGACCCTGCAGGCCGACGTGGAAGCCGCGGTACGCCACGGCTTCGACCTCGCACGCGAAGTTCCCCTGCGCGTCACCGTCCTGGAGCTCGGCCCCCGCGACCACGTCCTGGTGCTGCTCTTCCACCACATCGCCGGCGACGAGTGGTCGATGCTGCCGTTCGTCGACGACCTCACCACCGCGTACACCAGCCGCACGGAAGGGGCGGCCCCCGGCTGGCAGCCGCTGCCCGTGCAGTACGCGGACTACACGCTCTGGCAGCGCGACCTGCTGGGCGACCCCGCGGACGAGCACAGCCTGCACAGCCGGCAGGTGGCGTACTGGAAGCGGGCCCTGGCCGGGCTCCCGGAGGAGCTCGCCCTGCCCGCCGACCGCCCGCGGACCCCCGCGGCCGGGAGCGGGCTGCGGGGCGGCACCGTACGGGCCCAGGTGCCGCCGGCCGTCTACCGCGGGCTGCGCGAGACCGCCGCCGCCACCGGTACGACGACGTTCATGGTCCTGCAGGCGGCCGTCGCCACCCTGCTGCACCGGCTCGGCGCGGGCGACGACATCCCCCTCGGCGCGCCGGTCGCGGGCCGCTCCGACGCCGCCCTCGACGGTCTCGTCGGGTTCTTCGTCAACACGCTCGTGCTGCGCAACGACCTGTCCGGCGACCCGTCGTTCA
Source organism: Streptomyces sp. URMC 127 (assembly GCF_051386535.1). Taxonomy (NCBI): domain Bacteria; kingdom Bacillati; phylum Actinomycetota; class Actinomycetes; order Kitasatosporales; family Streptomycetaceae; genus Streptomyces; species Streptomyces sp. URMC 127. The sequence continues at coordinate 7,412 of NZ_JBPQTW010000073.1, read as the reverse complement.
CCGAACTGCTCGGCCGGGTCCGCGAGCACGACCTGGCGGCCTTCGCCCACCAGGACCTGCCCTTCGACAGCCTGGTCGAAGCCGTCAACCCGCAGCGCGTCCCCGGCCGCCACCCGCTGTTCCAGGTGATGCTCGGCTACCGCAACAGCGACGGCGAGGCCCGCCGGCTCCTCGGGCTGGAGAGCCGCATCCTCCCCTTCGAGCTGGGCGCCGTGAAGTTCGAGCTCGACTTCAACTTCGAGGAGACCCCCTCCGCAGAAGAGATCGACATCGCCTTCGAGTACGCGGCCGACCGCTACGACCGTTCCACCGCCGAGTCCCTCGTGGAGCGCCTCCTCTCCCTCCTCGCCCAGGTCGCCCGGGACCCGGCCCGCCGCATCGGCTCCCTCGACGTGCTCACGCGGGAGGAGCGCGGGGCGGTGCTGGGGGAGTGGGCGGCGACGGGGCGCGAGCTGCCGGACGCCTCGGTCGCGGAGCTGCTGGCGGAGCGGGCGGCTGCCGTGCCCGGCGCGGTCGCGCTCGTGGCAGGCGACCGGACGTGGTCGTTCGCCGAACTGGACGCACGGGTGAACCGTTTCGCCCGGCTGCTGCTGGCCCGGGGCGCGGGCCCGGAACGGGTGGTGGCGCTCGGCCTGCCGCGCTCCCTGGACATGGTGGCCGCGCTCTTCGCCGTGCTGCGCACCGGCGCGGCCTATCTGCCGCTGGAGCTGGACTACCCGGTGGAGCGGCTGGCCTACATGGTCGAGGAGACCGGGCCCGTCGTCCTGCTCACGGACTCCACGGCGCGCGACCGCATGCCGGACGTGCCGGAGGTCCCGCGCGTGGAGCTGGACGATCCCGCGGTGGTGGCCGAGCTGGCGAGCCTGCCGGACGGTGCGGTGGACGTCCGCGTCGACCTTGACGCTGCCGCGTACGTCATCTTCACGTCGGGCTCCACGGGCCGCCCGAAGGGTGTGATCACGCCCTACCGCGGGCTGACGAACATGCTCCTGAACCACCGTGAGGCGATCTTCAACCCCGTTGTGGAGGCGGCGGGCGGCCGGCGGCTGCGGATCGCGCACACGGTGTCGTTCTCCTTCGACATGTCGTGGGAGGAACTGCTGTGGCTGGTGGAGGGGCACGAGGTGCATGTCCTGGACGAGTCGCTGCGCCGCGACGCCGAAGGCCTGGCCGCGTACTGCGCCGAGCAGGCCGTGGACGTCATCAACGTCACCCCGTCGTACGCCCAGGCGCTGGTCGAGTGCGGGCTGCTGGACGAGGGCAGGCACCGGCCGGTGCTGGTCCTGCTCGGTGGCGAGGCCGTCCCCGAGTCGCTCTGGACGCGGCTCCGCGAGACGCCCGGCCTCATGGGCTACAACCTGTACGGGCCGACCGAGTACACCATCAACACCCTCGGTGGCGGCACGCTCGACAGCGACACCGCGACCGTCGGCCGCCCCATCTGGAACACGCGCGCCTACGTGCTCGACGCGCGGCTGCGCCCGGTGCCGGTGGGGGTGCCCGGCGAGCTGTACGTGTCCGGTGTCGGCCTGGCGCGCGGCTACCTCGGCCGCCCGGGGCTGACCGCGGGCCGCTTCGTGGCCGACCCCTTCGGCGCGGCGTTCGGCGAGCCCGGTGCGCGGATGTACCGCACGGGTGATGTCGTGCGGTGGCGCCGGGACGGGCTGCTGGACTTCCTCGGGCGGGTCGACGACCAGGTGAAGATCCGCGGATACCGTGTCGAGCCGGGTGAGATCGAGGACGCCCTGACCGGGCACCCGGGGGTCGCTCAGGCGGCGGTGGTCGTCCGGGAGGACACGCCCGGCGTCAAGCGCCTCGCGGCCTACCTCGTGCCGGCGACAGCGGAGGCCGTCGACACCGCCGCCGTCCGCCGTTCGCTCGCGGACTCCCTGCCGGAGTACATGGTCCCCTCGGCCTTCGTCGTCCTGGACGCACTGCCGCTGACCGTCAACGGCAAGCTCGACCGCAAGGCCCTCCCCGCGCCGACCGCCGCCGACATGGCCGCGGGCGGCACGGGCCGGGCGCCGGGCGACGTGACGGAGAAGACGCTGTGCGACGTCTTCGCCGACGTGCTCGGGCTGCCCGACGTCACCGTCGACGACAGCTTCTTCGAGCTCGGCGGTCACTCGCTGCTGGCGATGACCCTCGTGCTGCGCATCCGCGAGGCCTTCGGCACCGGCGAGGCGGGCCCCGGCATCGCCGACCTCCTTGCCGGGCCGACCGTCGCGGAACTCGCCGCCCGCATCCGGGAATCCGCACCCGCAACTGCCTGACCCCGTAACACCTGTTCACACCCACCCACACAGAGGAGCACGTCACCATGAGCAACGCCACCAACCCCTTCGAGGACAACGACGCCCGCTACTTCGTCCTCGTCAACGCCGAGAACCAGCACTCCCTGTGGCCGGCCTTCGCCGAGATCCCCGACGGCTGGACCACCGTCCACGGCGAGGACTCCCTGCAGGGCTGCACCGACTACGTCGACGCCCACTGGACCGACATGCGGCCGGCGAGCCTCGTCGCCCGGTCCTGACCGGACCCCTCCCGAAGACCCGCCGCCGCGGGCGGACCGGGCACCCGCCCGGTCCCCCCCCGCGGCCGAGCCGACTGCTGAGAGCGGATACCTGACGTCGTGAGCACCCAACACGCCCAGCCGGAGCACCACCCCGGCACAGCCGACGAGCCTCCGGGCCCGCCGCCCGCCGGGGACACCCTGGAGGAATCCGGCGTCGACGACGCCGCGGAGCCCGGCCCGCGGGACCTCGCGCCCGAGCGGCGCGCGCGGGCCCGTGCCCTGCTGCGCGGCGCCCTGCGGCCGCACTGGGCGACGGTCGGCGCGGCCATGGCCGCCGCCGGTGTCCGCCAGGTCGCCTTCCTCGCCGTGCCCTGGTGCGTCCAGAAGGCGCTCGACGACGGCGTCACCGCCGGGAACGGCCGTGCGCTGCTGGGGTGGGCGGCCGCCGCGCTCGCCGCGGCCGCCGTCCAGTTCGCCGGGCTGTACGGCTGGCAGTACTGGGCGGGTTCCGCGGACGCCAAGGTGGGCGCCGACCTGCGCTCCCGGCTGCTGCGGCACCTGGCCGGCCTCGACCGCTCCGCGCTCGCCTCGCGGGGCCACGGCGATCTGGCCATGCGCGCGACCCGGGACACCGACCTGGTGCGCGAGTGGGTGCACGGCCTGGCGATCTGGGTCGTGCTCGCCACCACCTTCGCGGGCGTCCTGACCGGCATGGGCGTGCTCGACGTGTCGCTGCTACTGGTGACGCTGGGCATGCTGCCGTTCCTCGTCTGGGTCAACCTGTACTTCCCGCGCCGCTTCGGCGCGGCCAGCGGCGCGCTGGCCGAGGCGCACGGCATCCGCGCCGAGGCCGTCGCGGACCTGCTGCAGCTCGGCACCGGCCTGCGCGGCACGGGCGGCCACCGGCCGCTGCTGGAGCGGCACGCCGCGGCGAGCGCCATCGTCACCGACCGGACCGTCAAGGCCGCCCGGATCGAGGCCTCCTGGGCGTCCGTCGCGCCGTTCGTGCCGCGCATGGCCGTGGCGATCGGCGTGGGCGTCGGCGGGCTCGCGGTCCTCGACGGCCGGCTGACCGTCGGCGGCCTGGTCGCCTTCACGTCGTGGATGGCGAGCATCACCCTCGCCACCCGGGTCCTCGTCGACCGGCTCCTCGCCCGCGGGCAGGCCGACGTGGCCGCCGCCCGCATCGACGAGGCGCTGTCCATCGCGGCCGGCGTCACCGACCCGGCCGAGCCGGTCGCCCTCACCGCGGGCGGCGACCTGGAGCTGTCGGGCGTGAGCGCGATGCGGGACGGCGTGACCGTCCTCGCGCCGGTCGACCTGACCGTCCGCGCGGGCGAGTTCGTCGCCGTCGGCGGCGCCACCGGATCCGGCAAGAGCACGCTGCTGCGCCTCCCCGTCCGGCTGGACGACCCGGACACCGGCACCGTCCGCTACGGCGGCACCGACCTGCGCGAGGCCGCCCTGGACGACATCCGCGGCCGGATCGCGTACGTCGCCCAGCGGCCGCTGCTGCTGTCCGGGACCGTCGCCGAGAACCTGCGGCTCGGCCGCGACCTGCCGGACGAGGCCCTGCACGACGCCTGCCGGACCGCCGGCATCCACGAGCAGATCGCCGCGATGCCCGACGGCTACGGCACCGAGCTCGGCGAGAGCGGCACTGCCCTGTCCGGCGGGCAGGTGCAGCGGCTGGCCATCGCCCGCGCGCTCCTCGGCGAGCCGGAGGTGCTGATCCTGGACGACTCGACGTCCGCCCTGGACACGACCACGGAGCGGGCGGTCCTGGACCGCCTGCGCACGTGGGCCGCGGGCCGCCGCCGCACGGTCGTCTTCGCCACGCACCGCACGGCGGTCCTGGAGACCGCGGACCGCGTCGTAACCCTGACGGCCCCGGGCCGGGCGGCGGACGCCGCCGACGACGCAGCGGGGGCGGACGCCGGCGCCGACGAGGCCCGGGCGGACGCCGCAGCCGAAGCCGGGCCCGCCGCCGGCACCCGCACCGCACCCACCCCCGTCACCACCCCGGAGGGCGACCGTGGCTGAGCCCGTCCTGCTGAACGAGCAGCCCGACGAGCGGCGTGTGCTGCGCCGCGCCGCCCCCTACCTGCGCCCCCACCGGCGGGCCCTCGCCGTCGCCGTCGTGGTCGGCCTGGCCGACTCCGCCGCGCTCGTGGCCGTCGCCCCGCTGATCGGCCGGGCGACGGACGCGCTGCTCGCCGGCGACCGCGGCGGGCTGCTGACCGCCGCCGCGGTCCTCGTCCTCCTGGCCGTCCTCCAGCTCGGCCTCGCCCGCGCCGGCGAACTGCTGCTGGCGAAGGCCGGCGAGAACGTGGTGCGCGGCCTGCGCGAGAAGTGCGCCGAGAACCTGGCGTCGGCGCCCCTGCGGTTCCTGGAGGCGCACCGCACGGGCGACCTGCTGCGCCGCACGACCGGCGAGGTGGCCGCGCTGGCCTCCTTCGTGCGCATGCACCTGCGCAACCTGGTGTCGGCGACGGCGACGCTCCTGTTCACCCTCGTTGTGCTCTTCGGCTACTCGTGGCAGCTGGCCCTGGTGCAGCTCGCCGTGTTCGTGCCGCTGACGCTGCTGGTGATGCGCTGGTTCCAGCGGTCCGCGCCGCGCGCGTTCGGCGGGAAGGCGGCGGCGGAGGCGACGGTCGCGGCGACGTTCACGGAGACCCTGACGGTCCGGGAGGCGCTGCAGAGCGCCCGCGGCCTGCCCGGCTGGCTGCGCCGCTTCGATGAGGAGAACGCCGCGGCCGTCGGGGCGGCGCGGCGCGCGATCCGGGTGGAGAACCGCATCGATCTGGTCGGCCTGATCGAGGGGTTCGCGCTGGTCGTGCTGCTGCTGGTGGGCGGCTGGTCCGTGTCGCGCGGCGCGACGGGCGTCGGCACCGTCGTCGTCTTCGTGCTGGCGAGCCGCAACCTGTTCGACTCGTTCTCGGACATCTCGCAGCTCGTCGGCGAGGTGCAGACGGCGCGGACGGGCCTGGCCCGGCTGCTGGACCTGCTGGCGGCCACCGGCCGGGCCACCGGGCAGATGCCGGAAGCGGCCCGGCCGGCCGGCGAGTTGCCCCTGCGCGGGGAGCTGGTCTGCGAGGACCTGGGCTACTCCTACCGGGACGGCACGGAGGTGCTGCGCGGTGTCTCGCTGGCCTTCCCGGTGGGCGACCGCACGGGCGTGGTGGGCGAGACCGGCTCGGGCAAGACGACGCTGTCGAAGCTGCTGTGCGGCCTCTACGCGCCCGACCGGGGCGCGGTGCGCTTCGCGGGCACCGACCTGCGGGACATCCCGGAGGAGGAGCTGCGCCGCCGCGTGGTGCTGGTGCCGCAGGAGGTCCGCATGGTGACCGGCACGGTGGCGGCCAACCTCGAGCTGGTGCACGGCACTCCGGGCCGTGCCGGGATGGAGCGGGCCGTGGCCGAGCTGGGCCTTGAGGAGTGGCTCCGCGACCTGGGAGGCCTCGATGCAGAGGTGGGCGTGCGCGGCTCCCGGCTGTCGGCGGGGGAGCGGCAGATCGTCGGGCTGCTGCGGGCCGCGCTGGCCGACCCCGCGGTGCTCGTCCTGGACGAGGCCACCGCGGACATCGACCCGGTGACGGCGGGCCGGCTGGAGCACGCGCTGGACGGGATGCGGGGCGACCGCACGATCATCGTCGTCGCGCACCGGCCGGCGACCATCGCCCGGCTGCCGCGGGTAGTCGCGCTGGACGGGGGCCGGGTGTCCGAGGACACGGGCCGGGGGACCGGGGACGCAGGCCGGGAAGCCGGGGACGCGGGCCGGGCGGCCGGAACGATGGCCAATACACGATGAGTTAGGTTAGGGTTGCCTAAGTTCGGCTCGGGTTCCTCCGGCCGTACACGTGAAGCCCGGTGGCCCCCGCGCGCCCGCGCGGGGGCCACCGCAACGCGGTGCCGGTCCCGCGGCACACCCCGCCAGATTGGGATGATCGATGACCATTGAGACGCTCCCGCCGCGCGTGCGCATCGTCCGCCACCCCCTCAAGTACCGCCTGCTGGAGGTGCGCAGGGTCACCCGCGTCACCCCCTCCACGGTCCGGGTGACGTTCGCCGGCCCGGCGCTGGAAGGGTTCTGCGAACAGGCGCCCACCGACCACGTGAAGCTCTGCTTCGCCGAGCCCGGTGCCGAGCTGCCCGTCGAGCCGGTCATCCGCGACGACACCTGGATGGACGCCCCCGTGGAGCCCATCACCCGCGACTACACCATCCGTCACTACCGGCCCGAGGCGCAGGAGCTGGACGTCGACATGGTCCTGCACGGCGACGGCGTGGGCTCCGCGTGGGCCGCGCGCGCGGAGCCGGGCATGCGGCTCGGCGTCCTCGGCCCGCGCGGCTCCGAGATCCTGCCGATGGTCCACGACTGGTACCTGCTGGCCGCCGAGGAGACCGCCCTGCCCGCCCTCGCCCGCTGGCTGGAGGTGCTGCCCGCCGGCGTACGCGTCCTGGCCTTCGCCGAGGTCCGCGGCCCCGAGGACGAGCAGGAGCTCACCACCGCCGCCGACTGCACCCTGACCTGGCTGCACCGCGGCGACACCCCGCCCGGCACCGGCGACCTGCTGGAGCGGGCCGTCCGCGGCGCCGAACTGCCCGCCGGCCTCGGCTACGCCTGGATCGCGGGCGAGGCCGGCACGCTCAAGCCCATCCGCCGCTACCTGCGCCGCGACCTCGGCATGGCCAAGGAGCAGGTCGACGTCGACGGCTACTGGAAGCGCGGCGTGGAGAACCACGACCACCACGCGGACGACGAGCACGAGCACGCGTGACCACGACCGCCGCACCGGCCGCCACCGACGGCCCCTCGCCTCCGGCGTGCTGCGCGGCAGCCGGGAGGTGCGGACGACGATCCAGTCGTCGTTGCCGGGGTCGTGGTGCAGGAGGG
>NZ_JBPQTW010000072.1:0-28936 GCF_051386535.1 Streptomyces sp. URMC 127 | reverse complement strand
GACGGGTGCGGGCGGGGGCCCCGGCACCGGCCCCCGCCCACGGCTCGTCAGGACGTTGCGACGTCCTCCTTGATGATGCGCTCGACGTTGCGCTCCGCCAGCGCCGTGATGGTCACGAACGGGTTGACGCCGATGCTGCCGGGGATGAGCGCGCCGTCGGTCACGTAGAGGTTCTTGTAGCCGGCGACGCGGCCGTAGTCGTCGGTGGCCTTGCCGAGGACGCAGCCGCCGAGCGGGTGGTAGCAGAAGTCGTCGGCGAAGGCCTTGAGCTGCTTGCCGAAGAGGTCGTACCGGTAGATCGTGGTGTTGGCCTTGTTGATGCGGTCGAACAGCGACTTCGCGGCGGCGACCGCGGGCGCGTTCTGCTCGCGGGTCCAGCGCAGGTCCGCCCGGTCCTTGGCGGCGTCGTAGACGAAGGTGCCGCGCTCGGGGTTCTTGGTGATGGCGAGGTAGAGGCTGACCCAGGTCTCGACGCCGGCCGGCATGGGGGCTATCTCGGCGAAGACGGGGGCGTCCTTGTTGTCCCAGTCGTCGATGCCGAGGGCGGGGATCGACGACTGCTTGGTGCCCGTGGGGTTCCACATGTGGTTGGCGCGGGCGGTCATGATGTTGCCGTTGGGGCCCCAGCCGCCGCCGATCTCGGAGCTGAGGTTCGGCAGGGTGCCGGTCTCCCGGGCGCGCAGCAGCAGTTCGGTCGATCCGAGGCTGCCGGCGCCGAGGAAGAGGTGGCGGCAGGAGATCTCCTTGGTGGCGAGCAGCTTGCCGTCGGCGTCCTTCTGCTCGACGGTCAGCAGGTACGTGCCGTCCTTCTGCTGACGGATCGTCTTAACCTGGTGGAGGGTCTCGATGGTGACCTTGCCGGTGCCGAGGGCGGCGGCCAGGTAGCTCTTGTCGAGGGAGACCTTGCCGTGGTTGTTGCCGTAGATGACCTCGGCGGCCAGCGCGGACTTGGGCACCGTGCCGTCCGCCTCGCGGCGCATGTAGTCCCAGTCGTAGACGTTGGGCACGAAGGTGGTGCCGAGGCCGGCCTTCGAGGCCTGCTCGCGGGAGACACGGGCGAACTTGTACCACTCGGTCTGCTCGAACCAGTCCTTGTCGATGTTGCCGACGCGGAGCGTGGCGTTGGCGCGCGGGAAGTACTTGGCGTACATCTCGGCGGCGTCGACCCGCGGCAGCACCTCCTCGAAGTACGAGCGCCGCGGGGTGACGGCCATGCCGCCGTTGACGAGCGAGCCGCCGCCGACGCCGCGCCCGACGTAGACGGACATCTGGTCGAAGTTGACGCGGTCCAGGACGCCCGCGTAGGGGTCGATGTCGCGGTTGGCGAGGTCGAGCCAGAGGAAGGAGCCGAGCGGCGCCTCGGTGCGGGTCTTGAACCAGCTGGAGCGCTTGTCGGGCTTGAGCATGCCGCTGAAGACGTTGCCGTCGGGGCCGGGCTGGTTCCACAGCTGGCCCATCTCCAGCATCAGCGTGGGGACCCCTGCCTCGCCGAGGCGCAGCGCGGAGACGGCCGCGCCGTAGCCGGTGCCGACCACGACGGCGGGGACGAACGTGCCGCCGGAGCCGCTGGTTCCGGCAGTGGCGGCGGCCGCGCGGGGGGCGGCGGTGATCGTGGTCTGGCCGGCGAGTGCGGCGGCGCCCAGGGCCGCCAGGCCGAGCATGCGGCGGCGGGACAGGGGCTGGTGTGCTACCACGCGGTTTCTCCTGAGCTTCGGGGAGAGGAACGGTGAATCGGTGAGGCCGGGCGGGCCGGGCAAAGCGGCGCGGCCCGGGGCGGAATGGACCGTATGGAGACGGCGTGAAGGCTGTCAACGAATTCCGGCCCGGGCGGGCTAACCCTGTGGATGCCGGGCCGGGGGGTTCGGTTACCCGCGGTACGGAAGACGGCGTTACGGTACGGTCCGGCGCCCTGGTGCGGGCGGCCCGGACCGGGTGCCGTTCAGGCGTCCGCCGGACCGGGCAGCAGCGGCGAGAACGCGGCCAGTTCGGACCGCCCGGCGACCTGGAGCTTGCGGTAGGCGCTGGTGAGGTGCTTCTCCACGGCGCGCGAACTCACCTCCAGGCGTTCGGCGATGTGCTTGTTGGGCACGCCGTGCGCGGCGAGCCCGGCGACCCTGCGTTCGGCGCGGGTGAGTGCCGCCACGGCCACCGGCTGACGGGAGCCGGCCGGGTCGGCGAGTTCCCGGCAGGCGCGGTCGGCGATCCACGGCACGCCGCAGGCGAGTGCCCGGTCGCGGGCGCGGCGCAGCCTTTCCTCGGCCTCGGCGGCGCGGCCGGCGGCCTGCAGCCGGCGGCCGAGGAGCAGTTCGGTGCGGGCCGCTTCCATGGCGTTCACGGACCGCTCCAGGAGGCCGGCCGCCTCGCGCAGCAGCTCGACGCCCCGCTCCCCTTCCGTGATCGCGCCCCTGACGCGCAGGGCGCGGCCGATGGTGACGGGGGCGCCCCAGGCCACGGCCCGCTCGTACTCCTCGTCGGCGAGGTCGTGGGCCCGGCCGGTCCGGCCGAGCCGGTGGTGCAGTCCGGCCGCCCAGGCACGCCAGGGCACGAGGGCGGGGTTGCGCCATTCGGCGCGTTCCGCCGAGCGGCCCCAGTCGAGGACGTATTCCAGGGCCGTGGCGGTGTCTCCGCCGGCCACGGCGACGGAGCCCCTCAGGAGCTGGAGCGGTGAGGGCCGGTAGTCGTGGCCGGCGGGCTCGCGGCGCAGGCCGAGCAGGCGCCGGGCCAGGCCGGTGTCCCGGCTGTGGACGGCGACCATGACGAGGGCGGTCATGGCGGGCAGCGTGGCCCACTCCCCCATGCCGTGGCCGAGGGCCTCCTCGGCGTGGGCCCTGGCCTCCTGCACCCGGCCCCGGGCGAGCAGGACGTGGGCGAGTTCGGCGGCGATGACGGCCCGGGGCACGGGGGCGCCGTCCCGGCGTGCGCGTTCGCGGGCGATGTCCAGCCAGGGGCCGACGGCGTCGAGGGACTCGGCGGCGGCCAGGACGCCGCACAGGTGCGGCAGTGCGGTGTGGACGTGGCCGGGGGCCGCCGGCTCGTGCTGCAGGACGCGTTCGGCCAGGGAGGCGACTTCGGCGGCGGTCATCCGCTGGGTGACGGTGGCGCCGTGCAGCAGGACGGTGACCAGCTCGCGTTCGGCGGCGGTGCCCATCGGGGGCGTGGCGCCCAGGGCGCGCCCGGCGGTGGTGGGGAGCAGGAGGAACGCCTGGCAGAGGTGGCGCAGGGCGGCCTGGGGGTCGAGGTCGCGCTCCGAGGCGGCCAGGTCCAGGAGGAGGGCGGCCCGGTCGGCGCCGGAGGGCGAGCTGCCGAGCAGGGCGTGGCGCAGGTAGCGGGAGGCTTCCCGGAGGGCTCCGCGCCGGCGCGCGGCGGTCGCGGCGGACCGCAGCACCTCGGCGGTCCAGCCGTCGTGGCAGGAGGTGACGGCCAGGAGCTGGGCGGCGGCCCGCTCGGCGGGGTGGCCGCCGTGGTGCAGCAGGTGCGCGGCGCGCAGGTGGATGTCCTCGTGCTCGGCGGGTGTCATCGACTCCTCGGCGGCCTCGCGCACGGCGGGGTGGGCGAAGCGGGGTACGCCGCCGTGGGTGCCGTGGGCGAGCAGGCCGAGGCGGCGCAGGGCGCGCGCGGCTTCTTCGCTGCCGGCGGTGTCGAGCTCCGCGAGCCGGCCGGCGAGTTCGAGGTCCGGTGCGAAGTCCACGGCCGGGTCGGAGGGTCCGAGGACGGCCAGTGCCCGGGCGAGCCGGCGCACCGGTGCGGGCTGGGAGTTCAGGGCGACGGTCAGGCGCTCGTGCAGGGCGACGAGCCGGGGTACGGGCACGGGGGCGTCGCCGGCCGCCGGCTCGTCGGCGGTGAGGGTGGTCAGGGCCGCGGTGAGGAAGAGGGGGTTGCCGCCCGACGCCTCGTGGCAGGCGGCGATCTGTGCGGGGTCGCCGGGACGGCCCAGGTGGTCGGCGACGACGCCGGCGACGGCTTCGGCGGTGAGCGGGGCCAGGTGGACGAGGGGGGTGGCGCGTTCGACGCACGCCTGCACCGGTGGCGTGTCCGCGCCCGGCTCGCCTTCGCGCACGCTGACGACGACGGCGATGCGGCTGTCCGGAAGGCGCTTGACGAGTTCGCCGAGCCAGCGCAGGGAGGCGTGGTCGGCCCACTGGAGGTCGTCCACGAGGAGCAGGAGGGGCCGGGCGGCGGCGTGCTCGGTGACGAGGGACACCAGGGGGACGAGGTCGGCGGACCGGTCCGGGCCGGGGGCGGGATCGAGGGGGGCGCAGCCCGGGAGCGGGCCGAGGAGCTGGCTTACGACACCGAGGGGGAAGTCCTGCTCCTGCGGGGCGCAGCCGGCGGTCAGGGTGCGCAGGCCTCGGCGTTCGGCGAGCGGGGGCAGCCGTCTCAGCAGGGCGGTCTTGCCGCTGCCGAGGCCGCCGGTGACGGCCAGCAGGCGGCCGTCACCGCGGTGGGCGGACTCCATCGCCGCGGTGATCAGGTCGAGTTCGCGTTCCCGGCCGCGAAGAGGTGTCATGACGTCGCCTTCGGTCGGTGCTCCAGCACGGCGGCCAGTTCGGCCCGCCCCCGGATGCCCAGCTTTCGGTAGGTCTTGGTCAGGTGCAGTTCGACGGTGCGCGGGGTGACCGCCAGCCGCTCGGCGATGGCCCGGTTGGGCAGGCCGCCGGCGGCCAGTGCGGCCACCCGCTGTTCGGCTCCGGTCAGTTGCGGCCCGGGTTCGGGTGCGGTGGCCGGCCGGGCCGGGAGCGGCCGTCCGTCCGGACGGGCGGTGGGCTGCCGGTCCGCGCGGGCGGTGCCGTGCCCGGAGGGAGGAGCGGCCTGCGGGGAGGCGGCTGGTGCGCGCGGGCCGGCGGGGGCTGCGGGCGACCCGCTTTCCGGCCCGCCTTCCGGTGTGCCGTCCGCTGCGCCGGCCGGGGCGCCCCAGGCGCGTGCGAGGCGCTCTTCCTCGGCGAGGAGGGCGGCGGCCACGGTGCCGTCCGCCGAGGGGTCGAAGGCCGAGGCGGCGACGCGGCGCCAGGGCAGGACCGCGGGGTTGGTCACCTGCCGGGCCAGCAGCCTGCGCCCGCACTCCAGCAGGTCGGTCAGGGCTTGTTCCCGGTGGCCGCGGGCCAGGTGGGTGCGGCCCCGGGCGAAGAGCAGGAAGGCCCCGGACAGCCCGGCCGCGGTCCCGTACGGGTGGGCCTGGGCGAGCAGTCTCTCGGCCGCGTCCGGCCGGTCCTGCTCCAGCTCCACGAGGGCCGCGAGGGCGATCAGCCCGGGCGTGAGGAACGGCGTCCGGCCGGGGCCGGGCATGATCTCCCGGGCCCGGTCCAGGGCCTCCCGGGCGGCGTCGGGCCGCCCTCGGCTCAGTTCGGCGAGGCCCGTGACGAACAGGGCCGGCCCGGCCACCGGGGGCACGTCGGCGTGCCGGGCCTGCAGCAGCACGGCGTCGAGGGCGGTGCGGGCCTCGTCGTGGTCGCCGCTGAGCACCAGGGCGTGGCAGGCGGCCGTTCGCAGGAGGAGCGGCACGGTGCGGCGGGCGGCCGGGGCGAGGGCGGTGCGGGCCAGCCGGCGGGCGTGGTGGATGTCGTGGCCGCGCAGGGCGGTGCGCCACGCCGCGGCCGCGGCTTCCGTCGCTGCGGCGGGCCGTACGGGAAGGGGCGGGACCTGGTGGCCGTCCGGCTCGTCGGCGGATTCCGGTTCGCTCTGCTCGGCGAGCCAGTACAGGGCGCGCAAGGAGGTGGCGTCGTCGCCGTGGGGTGCGGCGCGGCCGGCGGCGCGGGCGATCAGCGGCTGGGCGCCGGCCATGTCGCCGCGGGCGACGAGGAGTTCGGCGGCGCGCACCCAGGCGGGACCGGCGGTGGTGCCGGCGGGGGCGAGCAGGGCCTGGCGCAGGTGCCGGTCGGCGGTCTCCGGGTCGGAGGGCAGGACGGCGCCCGCGAGTTCGGTCAGCAGCTGGACGCGCTGTGCGGGCGGCACGGGTTCGCGCAGGGCGCGCCGGAGCAGACGGGCGGCGTCGGCGGGGCGGCCGGTGGCGCGGTGGCGGGCGGCCTCGCCGCGCAGGAGGCCGACGGCCCAGGCGGCGCCGGCGGGCCGCGCGCCGAGCAGCATGCGGGCGACCGCGCTGTCGGGGGCGGCCGCCCGGTGGGCCCAGGCGGCGGCGCGGGCGTGGAGGTCCTCGCGGCTCTGGACGCTCAGGGCGGCCAGGACGGTCTCGGCCGCGGCCGGGTGGCGGAAGGCGGGCCGGTCGCCGGGGAGGAGCAGGCCGGTGCCCGCGAGGCGGGCGAGGGCTTCGGGGGCACGGGCCCCGGCGAGCGCGCTGATCATGGCGTGGGTGCAGCCGGGTCCGGCGGCCGCGATGACGCGCAGGACGGCCTGAAGCTCTTCGGGCAGCGCGGCGAGGGTGCGGCGGGTGCGGCGGCGCACGGCTTCCGCGGCGCAGTCGGCGAGCCGGGGCAGGTGCTCGCCGGTGGGGGTCCACCCGTGGCGGGCGAACTGGCTGATGACCGAGCGCAGCAGGGCGGGGTTGCCGCCGGCGGCCCGGGTCGCCGCTTCCTGGAACGCGGGGTCGGCCGGCGTGTGCCAGGCCCGGGCGAGGAGGCTGCCGACGGCCGGGCCGGGCAGCGGGCCGAGGGCGAGGGTGTGCCGGGCGACGGCGCCGTCGTCGTCCAGCGGGCAGGCGGTGATGCGGTCGCCGGGCTCTGCGGGGGCGGCGTCGCTGCGTGCGGTGAGCAGCATCAGGGAGGTTCCCGCGAGGCGGCGGCCCAGGGCCTGCAGCCAGCGCAGGGACGCCCGGTCGGCCCACTGGACGTCGTCCACGACGACGAGCAGCGGCTCGGTGCGGGCGGCGGTGAGGAAAACGCGGCACAGGGCGGCACGTTCCAGGTCGTCCGCTTCCCGCTGCGGGGGCGGGGCGGCGGGGTGGCCGCTGCGTGCCAGGGCTCCGTGCAGCCGGGCGGCGAGGGCGTGGGGCCGTGCGGTCTCCTCGGGGCAGGCCTGGGCGGCGGCGACCGGGATGCCGGCCCGCGCGGCCAGCGCGGTCGCGCGGTCCAGCAGTGCGGTGCGGCCGATGCCGGGCGGGCCCTGCACGCCGGCGACGGAGGGCCGGCCCCGGCGCAGGTCCAGCAGGGCGGCGGTGAGCAGGGCCTCTTCCGGCTCGCGCCCGGCCAGCGGTGAGGGGCCGTCAGGACCGCGGTCGCCGGGCGTGCGGCGGGCGGCCGGCGGGGGCACGGCCGTCGTCCCCGTCACCGGCCCGTCGCCAGGAGCTCGGACGTGCGCAGGCCGCCGGGGAGTTCGGAGCGTCCGCGCACGTCGAGCTTGCGGTAGACGTTGGTGAGGTGCATCTCGACCGTGCGGGTGGTGATGAACAGCGTCTCGGCGATCTTCTTGTTGCTGACGCCCTCGCGGGCGAGCGCGGCCACGCGGCGCTCGCTGCCGGTGAGGGAGTCGAGCGGGTTGGCGGCGAGCTGCGGCATCCGGCCGCCCGCGGTGACCAGCAGCCGGCGCGCGATGGCGGCGAGCTGGTGGTATCCGCAGTGGGTGGCCCGTTCGATGACGCGGCGCATGTGGCGGCGGGCGCCGTCGGCGTCGCCGTGGAGCAGCAGTGCGTGGCCGAGCTGGTACTCGGCCTTGGCGAGCTCCAGGCGGGCCGGGGAGGAGGCCAGGGCGTCGACGGACTCGCCGAGCAGCCGCAGCCGGGTCCGGCCCTCGGCGACGCAGGCGGCCGCGAGCAGGCCCAGGCCGAGGGCCCGGGGCGTGCCCCAGCGCCGCAGGGCCGGCGTGACCTGTTCGACGATGGCGCCGGCCTCGGCGGTCCGGCCGAGGCGGGCGAGCGTGGTGGTGGCGGGCAGCCACCAGGGGGCCAGGAGCGGGTTGGCGACCCCGGCCTCGGCGAGGCTGCTGCCGCAGCGGCGCCACACGGCCAGGGCGCCTTCCAGGTCGCCGAGTTCGCGCAGGGCCCGGCCCCGGACGTAGAGGAAGTGGTGCCATTCGTACAGGCGGCGTTCGAGGGCGGGGTCGGTGCGCACGAGGCGGTCGAGGACGAGGACCGCCTCGGCGGTCCGGCCCGCGGAGAGCAGGGAGCTGCCGAGGGCGATGTGGGCCAGGGGCGCGGGGTCGCCCGTGCCGGAGCGTTCGGCGAGCGCGAGGGCGGACCGGGCCTGCCGCACGGCCCCGGTGATGTCACCGGCGTTGTGGAGGATCAGCGAGCGGCCGGCCAGGGCGGGGACGCGCACCCGCGCGGCCTGGCGGACGGGGCCGCCCGCGCAGGAGCGCTCCAGGCCGGCGAGCGCCTCGTCGACGGCGTCGGCCTGGCTGAGGACGGTGGAGGGGCCGAGGACCCACCAGCCGGCGGGGGCGGCCTCCTCGACTCGCAGGGCCTTGCGGGCGAGCGCGGCCGCTTCCCCGGCCGGCCGGCCCTCCAGGCACGTCATGACGCTCATGGCGGCGAGCAGCTGGCGTTCGGCGGGGCTGTCGCCGCGGGGCAGGGTCCAGGTGAGGGCGCGTTCGCGGGCCACGGAGACGGCCGAGGTGTCGTTGACGGCGGTGACCAGCAGCGCCGAGGCGATGGTGGTGCGCAGTTCGCGGTCGGCGGGCCCGGGGTCGGTGCCGAGCCCGGCGTCGAGGTCGTCGAGGACACCACCGAGGGTGCGGACGGCGTCGGTCGCCTGCCGGGTGCCGACGGCCGAGAGGCCGTAGTCCATGGCGATGGCGGCCCGCTCGCGGACGCCGTCGGCGGCGGCGAGGGCCTTGTGCAGGTGCCACAGGGCGGCGGCCGGTGCGGTGGCGGCGCAGGCCCGCGCCAGTTCGCGGTGGACGTCCTTGCGTTCGGCGGCGGTGAGCTTCGCCGTCAGGGCGCGCCGCAGACAACCGACGACGTCGGGGCCGGCGGCCCGGCCGGGGGACGCGGCGATGGCGTCGCGGAGGACGGCGAGCATCCAGGGTTCGTCGATGCGGTCCAGGAAGAGGAGTTGCTCGACGACGTCGGCGGCCGGGCGGCCGGCGTCGTTGAGCAGCCGGGCGGCGCGGGCCCGCAGTTCGTGGACGGCGCCGGCCGGCAGGCCCGCCAGGACGGCCCGGCGCAGGGGGGCGCGCATCACCGCTCCGCGCGGTCCGCAGGCGGCGGCCTCGAACCGGCGCAGCACGGCGAGGGCGCTCTCCGCGCGCCGGGCGGGTATGCCCGCCAGCACGCCCAGCAGGTCGGGTTCGGCGCGGCCGAGGACGGCCAGGGCCGTGGCCACCTGCCGTACGGGGGCGGGCTGGACGGCCAGGAAGTCGGGGATCAGGGAGGCGAGGATGGCGCCGTAGACCGTGCGCAGCCGGCGCAGGCCGCTGCGGTCGGGGCGGATCCCGGCGGTGCGCAGCCCGGCGAGGAGCCGCCCGAGCAGCTGCGGGTTGCCGCCGCAGATCTCCGCGCAGCGCCGGGCGAAGAGCGGGTCCACGGGCCCGCCCAGCGCGCGGCCGGTCATCAGGCCGGTGCCGGACTCGCTCAGCGGCCCGAGCTCCAGCAGCGTGCACCGGTCCTGGGCCAGGAGTTCGGCGAGGACCGGGGTGCCGGGGCCGTCGCTCCCGGTGCGCTGGGCGAGGAGCACGAGGAGGGGCTGTGCGGTGAGGCGGCGCAGCGCGAAGTCGAGGCGGCGCAGGGTCGCTTCGTCGCACCGCTGGGCGTCGTCGACGACGACGGCGAGGGGGCCCGCGGCCAGCCGGCGCAGGAGGCCGGCGTGGAAGCGGCGGCGATCGGCGTACGGGTCGGGCGGCGGTCCGGCGGGGGACTCGGCGCCGGGATCAGCGGGTTGGGGCGGGGCGGCGCTGCCGGTGAGGGTGCGGACCGTGAAGCCGTCGGCCCGCAGCTGAGTGGTGACGGCGGTGAGCAGGCTGCTCCTGCCGATTCCGGCCGGGCCCCGGACGAGCACGGCCTGTGCGGCTCCGGCGCGGGCCCGGCCCGCCTGCCGAAGGATGCTGCTGACTTCGGCGGAGCGGCCGACGAAGGTCCGGGAAGACTCATGACGCGTCTCGGGGATGACCGCCACAGTGTTCCTTTCTTGAAGCCTGACGCGACCTCGGGGGACGATCGGCGCGCCGGCGGCCGGCCTGGGGAGGGGCCGGTGGGCAAGATCCAGTCGCCCTGACACTAAGAAACGGAAGTGAACATTTCCACCCGTCTTTGAGTCAGAACCGGAACCATATGGCCGAATTGTCACCAAGGGGTGCGGGCGGGCGAGTGCCTGCCGCAGGCTCTGTGCCCGTTCACTTCACGAAGTCGTCCACCACCTCGGGCGGCCAGGCGCCCACCTTGAGCACGCCCATGGAGTAGGCACGGGAGACCAGCGCGGCGCGGTTGGGCACCTTCAGCTTCCGCAGCAGGCAGGTCACGTGGTACTCGACGCCCTGCCGGCTCAGGTAGAGGCGGGAGGCCAGCGGGACGGTGGAGACGCCGGCGGCGATGCCCTCGAGGATGCGCGCGTCCATCTCGGAGAGGATCTTCTTGCGGTTGGTCACCACGCGCGTCCCCTCGGCGTCCCGGGCCGTGGGCATCATGACCAGGATCGCGGTCGTGTCGGGCAGGCCGCCGCGCACCGCGACCGCGGTGAGGGGCACGGTGAAGGCGGACTCCTCACCGGGGCCCACGGCGATGACCGGCGTGACGAACCGCTGGTGCTTTCCCTCCAGCAAATGGGAGAACTGGCGCATCAGCGGCTGCTGCACGCTCGGGTGGACCACGTCACGGAAACTGCGGCCGCATATCTCCTCGGACGATCCGTTGAACTGCCGGAAGAACTCCTGGTTCGCCTGCTGAATGGTCAGGGACTTATCGAGGCTCGCCATGCAAAGGCCCGGTGCTGCAGGTGCTGCATTGAACAAGGGAGGAATCCCCTTCAGGAAACTTCATGGAAGGTGAAATCAATCGCGAGGCTAGTGAGAAGCCGGTCGACCGGTCAACGACAGCCCGGCGGGGGCGGCTTAAGACTGCGGCTCCGCGCCGATGGTTCGGTAGCCGGCCACCTGCTCACCCGGGGGTTCGGTACGGTCGAAGTCGCGCCAGCGGCTCGCCTTCACGCCACCTGCGGGGCGCCCCTTTCACCCGCCATGAAGAAGCGATTTCTCCCTTGTTTCGCAGCGGTAAAAATACGCCGCCGCCACTGTCGCACGGAAAACCCGGCCCGGCGAGGGCCCGGAGACGTGAAAGAAGACGCAAAAAGGGGCCCGCGACCGCTCGCACGGTCACGGACCCCCGCCTTGCGGCCGGCCCCGCTCAGTCCTCGGTGACGTCGATCGCCTGCACCGGACAGGCCATCGGCACGTCCCGCACGCGCGGGTCCCCCGACCCGTCCTCGTGCCCCGGCACCAGGGCGACCAGCGCGTCGTCGTCCTGCGTGAACACGCCGGGTGCGGTCATGACGCACTGGCCGGATCCGATGCAGCGGTCGCGGTCGATGCTGATGCGCATGGTGCGCTTCCCCTCCCTGCTCTTTCCCTCGTTCCCCGTCTCCCCCGCCCGCCGTTCCGTCACCAGGTGACGGGCAGCTCGACCGGTCCCTGCGCGTCGTGGCCCGCCTTGATGGGCACCTCGTCCAGCGGAACGGCCAGGCGCAGACCCGGGATGCGGGCGAAGAGCGTACCGAGGGCGATCTCTATCTCGGCGCGGGCGAGGTTCTGCCCGAGGCACTGGTGGATGCCGTGGCCGAAGCCGACGTGGTGCTTGGCGCTGCGCCGGACGTCGAAGGTACCGGGGTTCTCGTACGCCTTGGCGTCACGGTTCATCAGCGAGATGGAGACGACCACCGCGTCCCCGGCCTTGAGGGTCTCGCCGCCGACCTCGATGTCCTCCTTGACCATCCGGACCATGAAGTCCGAGACGGAGGTGAAGCGCAGCAGCTCCTCGACCACGCCGGAGATCGCGGAGGGGTCCCGCAGCAGCACGTCGAGCTGCTCGGGGTGCTGCAGGAGCGTGAGGGCGCCGAGGGCGATCGCGTTGACGCTGGTCTCGTGGCCGGCCACCAGCAGGACCAGCGCGATCATGACCACCTCGTTGTGGTCGAGGGCGCCCTCCTCCAGCTGGCGCGCGATCAGCTCGTCCAGCAGGCCGTCACCGGGGTCGGCCTGCTTCTTCGCCACCAGCTCGTGCAGGTACCCGTACAGCGCAGCGAAGGCCGCGTCGGCCTCGGCCGACGTCGCGGCGCCCACGAAGTCGCGGGAGCGCTCCTCGAAGAAGTCGTGGTCGCCGTAGGGGACGCCGAGCAGCTCGCAGATCGCCATCGAGGGCACGGGCAGGGCGAAGGCCGACACCAGGTCCGCGCCCGGCCCCTTGGCCAGCATGTCGTCCAGGAGCCGGTCCACGAGGCTCTGGATCATGGGGCGGATGGCGTTCATGCGCTTGACGCCGAAGCTGGGGATGAGCATGCGCCGCTGCCGGGCGTGCAGCGGGTCGTCGACGCCGATCAGGGGGAAGGCGAGCCCGCCGCGGTCCTCGGTGCGCTGGACGACGACGGGGAACTCCGGGTGGCCCCAGTCGGAGGACAGCCGCGGGTCGGCGAGCAGCGCCCGTCCCTCGGCGTGCCCGGTCACCAGCCACGCCTCCCGGCCGTCGACGAGCGTGACCCGGCTCAGCGGGCTCCCGCCCCGCCAGTCCTCGTAGGCCTGCGGCGGCTGGTACGGGCACTTCCGGTCCAGCGGGAAGGACGGGGCCGTCGACCCGGTGGGGCGGAATTCGGTCTCGGTCATGTCGCGCCTTTCAAACGACCGGCGGTGCCGTCGTTCCTCGGTACGGGAAAAGGGATGGGGGAACTGCGCTGCAGGACAGGGGTATTCGGTATTCGGGGCGTGCGTCGCCGTATCCGCAGGCTATGCGCCCCTGGGTAGGGCAACCCCTAGTGTTCGGGGCGGCACCCGGCCGCCCCGGCGGACGCGGCGCCGCGGGCGCTGCTCACCTGTGGGGGGTCGGCCGTGGTACGGAGGTCACCAGGTGACGGGCAGCTCGTGCACGCCGTAGAAGACCATGTCGGTGCGGAAGCGGAGCTCCTCGACGGGCTTGGCCAGCCGCAGCGTCGGGAAGCGGCGGAACAGGCTCTCGAAGACGATCTGCAGCTCGATGCGGGCGAGCTGCTGGCCGATGCACTGGTGGGCGCCGAAGCCGAAGGCCAGGTGCGGCGCGGGGCGGCGGGTGATGTCGAAGCGCTCCGGCTCGTCCACGAAGGCGGGGTCGAAGTCGGCGGCCAGGACGTGGGCGACGACCTGCTCGCCCTTGGCGATGCGCACGCCGCCGAGCTCCACGTCCTCGGTGGCGACGCGCTCGCCGCCGAACTGGCCGATGGTGAGGTAGCGCAGCAGCTCCTCGACCGCGTTGCCGATCAGCGACGGGTCCTCGCGGAGCAGGGCGAGCTGGTCGGGGCGGTCCAGGAGCAGCGCCGCGCCGAGGCCGATCATGCAGGCGGTGGTGTCGTGGGCGGCGATCAGCAGGGTGCCGGCCGCGTTCATGAGGAACATGTCGTCGACGACGCCGTCGGGGTCGTCGGTGGTGATCAGCGCGGAGATCAGGTCGTCGCCGGGGTTGGCGCGGCGCTCCTGGACGAGCTGGTAGAGCAGCCCGCCCAGGCGCATGCCGGCGGCCTCGGTGGCGGCGGCGTCCTGGTCGACGCGCATCATCGCCTCGGCGATCTCCTGGAACTCCGGCCGCCGCTCGACGGGGACGCCGAACAGGTCGGAGATCACCATGGACGGCACGGGGTTGGCGAAGGTCTTCACGAGGTCGACCGGGCCGCCCTGCGCTTCGATGGCGTCGAGGTGCTCGTCGACGATGCGCTGGATGTTCGGCCGGAGCGCCTGCATGCGCCGGACGGTGAACTCCTTGGCGAGGAGCTTGCGGTCGGCGGTGTGGTCCGGCTCGTCCTGCCACAGCAGGCTGCCGCGGCCGGGCTTCTGGGTGACGACGCCGTCCTGGGTGTGCAGCGCGTGCGGCACCTTGACGCTGAACGACGGGTCGCGCAGCAGGGCGCGCACCTGCTCGTAGCCGGTCACCAGCCACGCCTCGTGGCCGCTGGTGAAGGTGGCCCGGGTTACCGGGGCCTCGGTGCGGATGTCGCCGATGCCGTCCGGCGGCAGGAACGGGCAGCTGCGGGCCTTGGGGACGGCGGGCGCGCCGGCGGTGGACTGGGACATGACTCTCCTTGCGCTTGCTGGTGGAGGGGGAGGGTGGTGCGCCGGGTCGGCGGGCGCGCTCAGGCGGCGGGGAGTGCGAGGGTGGTCTCGCCGCGCCGGGGGGCGTTGACGAGGACGGCCATGTTCCCGGAGGGGTGCACGTTGTCGTGCATCATCTGGTGCATGCGGCCGATGTCCTCGAAGCCCTCGCAGGCGGACAGGCAGGGGTCGAGCATGCCGGCGCCGACGAGGTTGATGACCTCGCGGCACTCGCGGGCGTTCGCGTAGTGCGAGCCCTGCAGGCGCTTGGAGCGCATCCACAGGTGGCGCAGGTCGACGTCGCCGTTGTAGCCGGAGGTGCCGCCGCAGATGACCACCATGCCGGCGTTGTCGCACAGGTACATCGAGGTCGGCAGGGTGTCCTGGCCGCTGTGCTCCAGGACGATCCGCGGGGACTTGCGCTCGCCGAGGATCTCCCAGATCTTCTTGCCGACGCCGCGGGCGCCGCGCAGGAAACGGGCCGAGGCCTCGGCGTCGCCGGTGTCGGGCAGCCGGCCCCAGTGGTCGAAGTCGCGGCGGTTGACGGTGCCCTCGGCGCCGAGCGCGCGGCAGTACGCGGCGCGGTCCTCGTCGGAGACGACGGCGATCGGGATGCCGCCGGCCAGCCGGACGAGCTGGATGGCCATCGAGCCGAGGCCGCCCGCACCGCCCCAGATCAGGACGGGGTCGCCGGGGCGGACGGTGTTGCCCTGCCAGCCGAAGAGCTGCCGGTAGGCGGTGGGCCCGGTGAGCAGGAAGGCGGCCGACTTCTCCCACGACAGGTCGGCCGGCTTGGGGTGGCACTGGTACTCCTCGACGCGGCAGAACTGCGCGAAGGAGCCGTAGTTGGTCTCGTAGCCCCAGGCCTTGGTGCTCTCCGAGACCAGGGGGTCGGCGCCCATCCGGATGTCCGCGGCGGTCTCGTCCCACTGGCCGCTGGTGACCAGGACGTGGTCGCCGACCTTGACGTTGCGGACACCTTCGCCGACGGCCCACACCACGCCGGAGGCCTCGGAGCCGCCGATGTGGAAGTCCTCGGTCTCGCCCTGGCGCTGCCGCATCCCGATGACGTCGACCGGCCTGCCCAGCGAGGACCACACGTTGTTGTAGTTGATGCCGGCGGCCATCACGTAGACCAGCACCTGGCCCCGGCCGGCGACGGGGGTGTCGACGACCTCGGTGCGGAACGCCTGCTTCGGCTCGCCGAAGCGGTTCTGGCGGATCACCGACGCGTACATCCGCGGCGGGACCACACCGAGCGGCGGTATCTCGCCGATCTCGTAGAGCGCCTTCGTCATGTCTGTCTCCCACATCTGCTGAGTGCTGGGCTGCTGTTGGTGTCGGTGATCCGCCGGGGCGGGCCCTCGGTCACCGGTGACGGGGCGGGTCCGTGTCGAGACCGGCCAGCCAGGAGCGCACGGCTTCGGCGGTGGTGCCGGCGTGGTGCTCCATCATCGAGTAGTGGTTTCCGGGCACCTCGACGACCGTGTCCACGTGCTCGGGCGGTGCCGCGCGCCCGTCGCCGTCCGCGGCGCCCGGCAGCATGGGCTCGCTCGCCCGTACGAGCAGGGTCGGTGCGGTGACCGCGGGTGCGTCCCACGCGTCGAACAAGCCGATGTAGCGGCCCATCGCGGTGAGCTGTTCGGCGCCGGAGCTCGTGAAGTCCAGGCGCTGCGACTGCGCTTGGGCCATGGCGTTGAGCACGTCCGGGTCGAAGGGGACCTCAAGGCTGAAGCTGTCCACCATCACCACGGCCGCCGGGCGGACGCCCTGGGCCTCCAGGTGCGCGGCCACGCCGTGGGCGATCCAGCCGCCGGAGGAATAGCCGAGCAGGACGACGGGCTTGTCGCCGGCGCACTCCAGCACGGTGCGGGCGTGCAGGCGGAGCACGGCATCCGCGTCGGCGGGGACGAGCTCGCCCTCTTCGTAGCCCGGGTGGGCCAGCCCCCACACGTCCGCCCGGTCACGGAAGGGGGCGGCGAACCGCGCGTACTGGACCACCCTGGACGGGGCGACGTACGGCGCGAAGCACATCAGCGCGTACGGCTGGTCCCCCTGGGAGAACCGTACGGTCTCGGGCCGTCCGGCCAGCTCCTCGGGGCGCTCGAAGGAGGGCCGGAAGCGGGCCGCCTGCGTCAGCATCCCCATGGCCTCGCCCGCCATGCCGTTCTCGCTCGCGTGCCGGTAGAGCTGCACGAGCATGTCGGCGGGCCGCTCCTGGGCGGGGCCGCTGCCCGGGTACGAGAGCAGCGTCCGCAGGTGCCTGGCGAGCTTGGCGGGCGTGGGATGGTCGAAGGCCAGCCCGGCGGGCAGCTTCAGGCCGGTGGCGGCCGACAGGCGCCGGCGCAGGTCGATCGCGGTGAGCGAGTCGAAGCCGAGCTCCAGGAACTGCGCGGTGGGTGCGACGTCCTCCGCCGAGGCGTGGCCGAGGACGACGGCGCTCTGGGAGCGGATGTGCTCCAGCAGCCGTTCCTCCTGCTCGGCCGGGGCGAGCCCGGCGAGTTCGGCGGCCAGGCCCGCTTCGGCAGCGCTCTCCTCGTCGGCGGCCTGCCCGGCCTCCAGGAGCCTTTGTACGTCCGGCAGGTCGGCCAGCAGCGGGCTGGGCCGCCCCACGGTGAAGGCGGGCAGGAACTTCTCCCAGTCGATCGGCGCGACGGTCAGGGCCGCCTCGTCGTGCTCGACGGCCTGGTGCAGCGCGGAGATGGCGAGCTCGGGGGCCATGAAGCCCAGGCCCCGCTTCTCGCCGCGCTCCTGGACGGCGTCGTCGACCATGCCGCCGCCGGCCCAGCCGCCCCAGGCGACCGAGGTCGCGGTCAGGCCGCGGGCCCGCCGCCGCAGGGCCAGGGCGTCGAGGAAGGCGTTGGCGGCGGCGTAGGAGGCCTGCCCGCCGCTGCCCCAGACGCCGGCGCCGGAGGCGAAGAGGACGAAGGCGTCCAGCTCGCGGTCGCCCAGCAGCTCGTCGAGGTGCAGGGCGCCGGTGACCTTGGACGCCGCCGCTTCGGCGAACTCGTCGAGACCGGCGCGGGCCAGCACGGACGACCGTGCCGTGCCCGCGGCGTGCAGCACCGCGGTGAGCGGATGCCGGGACTCGATGCCGCCGAGCAGCCGGGCGACCGCGTCGCGGTCGGCGATGTCGCAGGCGACGAGGGTGACCTCCGCGCCCAGGGCGGTCAGCTCCTCGCGCAGTTCCCGCGCGCCGGGGGCGTCGAGCCCGCTGCGGCTGGTGAGGACGAGGTGCCGGGCGCCCGCGCCCGCCAGCCAGCGGGCCAGGTGGCGGCCCACGCCGCCGGTGCCGCCGGTGACCAGGACGGTGCCGCGGGGCCGCCACGGCGTGGCGGGCTCCGCGCCGGCGGGCCGCGCCCGGACCATGCGCCGGCCGAACACGCCGTCGGCGCGGACGGCGAGCTGGTCCTCCTCGCTCTGGGCCAGCACGCCGACGAGGCGGCGCAGCGCGTGCTCGTCCAGCTCCTCCGGCAGGTCGACGAGGCCGCCCCAGCGGCGGGGCAGCTCCAGCCCGGCGACGATGCCGAGGCCCCACAGCTGTGCCTGGGAGGCGTCGCGCAGCGGGTCGCCGGCGCCGGTGGACACGGCGCCGCGGGTCGCGCACCACAGCGGTGCCTGGACGTCCAGGTCGCCCAGCGCCTGCAGCAGCGTCACGGTGGCGGCGAGGTTCGCGGAGAGCGTCGGGTGGTCCGGGTGGTGGCCGGGGGCGAGGCCGAGCATCGACAGGACGCCGGCGGGCTGTTCGGTGCCGAGCTCCTCGGCGAGCCGGTTCGCGGCGTCCGCGCGGTCCCAGCCGGCGGGGAGCTCGACGACGCGCACCTTGGCGCCGTGGGCGCCGAGCACGCCGACGACGCAGGGCGCCCACTCCTCGTCCGCCAGCCCGGCGGGGAGCACGGCGAGCCACAGGCCGTCCAGTTCGGGGGCCGCCGGGTCGTCGGCGAGCTGCCGGAAGGCGATCCGGTAGCGCCAGCCGTCCACCGTGGACTTCGCGCGCCGGCGCTGCCGCCACGCGGACAGCACCGGCAGCGCCGGGCCGACGAGGGCGGCGTCGTCCGCGCCGAGCTCACCGGCGAGCCCGGGCAGGTCGGCGTCCTCCACCAGCTCCCAGAACCGGGCCTCGGCGGGGTCGGCGGCGGCGGTCGCCGGGTCGGCGCCCTCCAGCCAGTACCGCTGCCGCTGGAACGCGTACGTCGGCAGGTCCACGCGCCGTGCGGGGAGCCCGGCGAAGGGCACCGACCAGTCCACGTGCACGCCGCTGACGTGCAGTTCCGACACCGAGCGCAGGAAGCGGTCCATGCCGCCCTGGTCCCGGCGCAGCGATCCCCCGGTCACGGCGTCGGCGCCGGCCGCCTCCGCGATCTCCTGCACGGCGCCGACGAGCAGCGGGTGCGGGCTGCACTCGACGAAGATCCCGTGCCCGTCCTCCAGCATCGCCTGCACGGTCTGCTCGAACTCCACCGTCCGGCGGGCGTTGCGGTACCAGTACCCGGCGTCGAGGGCCGTGGTGTCCAGGGCGGTGCCGGTCACCGTGGAGTAGAAGGGGATCTCCGCGGCGCGCGGCGCGACGGGGGCCAGCAGGTCCAGCAGTTCCGCGCGCAGGCCCTCGACCTGGGCGGAGTGCCCGGCGCCGGTGGCGCCGCGGACCTTGCGCACGCGCAGGCCCTCGGCCTTGAGCTCCGCCAGCAGCTCCTCGACGGCATCCGGGTCGCCGGAGACGGTCAGGGTGGCGGGCCCGTTGACGGCGGCGACCGACAGGCGGTCCCCGTACTTCTCCAGGCTGCCGCGGATGCGTGCGGCCGGGGCCGCGACCGCCAGCATCGCGCCCTTGCCGGTCAGCTTGGTCAGTGTCCGGCTGCGCAGCGCCACGATCCGGGCGGCGTCGTCCAGGGTGAGGGCCCCCGCGACGTACGCGGCGGCGACCTCGCCCTGCGAGTGGCCGGTCACGGCGGCGGGCGTCACCCCGTGGGAGCGCCACAGCGCGGCCAGCGACACCATGACCGTGAACAGCGCGGGCTGGGCGACCTCCACCTCGTCGACGCCGGGGGCGCCGGGCTCGGCGCGCAGGACGCCGAGCAGCGGCCAGTCCAGGTAGGGCGCGAACGCCTCGGCGCAGGCGCGGGCCTGCTCGGCGAAGACCGGGGAGGTCTCCAGCAGCTCCCGGGCCATCTCCGTCCACTGCGAGCCGTGGCCGGGGAAGACGAAGGCGACCTTGCCGGAGGCCGTGACGGCGCCCTGGACCACGCTGTCCGCGGGTTCGCCGGCGGCGAGCGCGGCGAGCCCGGCCTTCAGCTCGTGCCGGTCGCGGCCGATGACCACGGCCCGCTGTTCCAGCTGCGTCCGCGTGGTGACGAGGGCGCGCCCGGCACCGGGCAGGGAGAGCCCTTCGGTGCGGTCGAGGTGGTTCAGCAGGCGGCGCGCCTGCTCGCGCAGGGCCCGCGCGGACTTCGCGGACAGCGCCCACGGGATGGCGCTTCCGGTCAGGGCGGTGCCGGCGTCGCGGCCCGCGGCCTCCTCGTCCTCGGCGGGTTGGGCCTCGGGGGCCTGCTCGATGATGGTGTGCACGTTGGTGCCGCTCATCCCGAACGAGGAGACGGCCGCACGCCGCGGCCCCTCACGGTCGGGCCAGGCGGTCTGCTCGGTGAGCAGGCGGACGTGCCCGCCGGACCAGTCCACGTCCGGGGTCGGCTCGTCGGCGTGCAGCGTCCGCGGCAGGACGCCGTGACGCAGGGCCATCACCATCTTGATGACGCCGCCGACGCCCGCGGCGGCCTGCGCGTGGCCGATGTTGGACTTCAGCGAGCCCAGCCACAGCGGCCGGTCCGCGGGGCGCTCCTTGCCGTAGGTGGCGAGCAGGGCCTGCGCCTCGATCGGGTCGCCGAGCCTCGTGCCGGTGCCGTGGGCCTCCACGGCGTCCACCTCGTCCGGGGCGAGCCGGGCGTTGGCCAGGGCCTGCCGGATGACCTGTTGCTGGGCCTTGCCGCTGGGCGCGGTCAGGCCGTTGGAGGCGCCGTCCTGGTTGACCGCGCTGCCCCGTACGACGGCCAGGACCTCGTGCCCGTTGCGGCGCGCGTCGGACAGGCGCTCGACCAGGATCAGGCCCGCGCCCTCGGCGAAGCCGGTGCCGTCGGCGGACGCGGAGAACGCCTTGCAGCGGCCGTCGGCGGACAGCGCGCGCTGCCGGCTCGACATGGTGAACGCGGACGGGCCGGCCATCACCATCACGCCGCCGGCCAGGGCCATGGAGCACTCGCCGTTGCGCAGCGCCTGCACGGCCAGGTGCAGGGCGGTCAGCGAGGACGAGCACGCGGTGTCGACGGTGACCGACGGGCCCTGCAGGCCGAAGGTGTACGACAGGCGCCCGGAGATCACGCTGGCCGCGTTGCCGCTGGGGATGTAGCCCTCGACGCCGTCGGGCACCTTCAGCGGGCGGGCGGTGTAGTCCTGGTAGCCGGAGCCGACGAAGACGCCGGTGGCGGTGGAGCGCACGCTGTGCGGGGCGATCCCCGCGCGCTCGAAGGCCTCCCAGGCGGTCTCCAGCAGCAGGCGCTGCTGCGGGTCCATCGCGACGGCCTCGCGCGGGCTGATCCCGAAGACGGCGGGGTCGAACTCGTCCGCGTCGTGCAGGAACCCGCCGTGCACGGTGTACGTGGTGCCCTGGTGGTCGGGGTCGGGGTGGTAGAGCGCCTCGACGTCCCAGCCGCGGTTGCCGGGGAAGCGGGAGATCGCGTCGCGGCCGTCGGCGACCAGGTCCCACAGGTCCTCGGGCGAGCGCACGCCGCCGGGGTAGCGGCAGGCCATCCCGATGATGGCGATCGGCTCGTCCAGGGCAGCGGCGGCCGCCCCGGCCGCGGCCTGCGCGTCCTGCCCGCCGGAGACTTCGCCGGTGAGTTCGCCGGTGAGTTCGCCGAGCAGGTGGGCGGCGAGGTCGGTGGCGGTCGGGTGGTCGAAGACCAGGGTCGTGGGCAGGGCGAGGCCGGTCGCCTCGTTGAGCCGGTTGCGGAGCTCCACCGCGGTCAGGGAGTCGAAGCCCAGGTCCCGGAAGGGCCGGCCGGCCTCGACGGCGCCCGCTCCGCGGTGGCCGAGGACGGCGGCGGCGTGCGTGCGCACGAGGTCCACGAGGGTGCGTACGCGGTCGTCGTGCGACAGCCCGGCCAGGCTCGCGGCGAGCGCGCCGGAGCCGCGGGTCTCCTCGGGGGCGTCCCCGGCGAGCGTGGCCCGCACCTCGGGGAGGTCGCCGAGCAGCGGGCTGGGGCGGCCGAGGGTGAACGGCACGACGAAACGCGGCCAGTCCACGTCGGCGACGGTCACCGTGGTCTCGTCGCGGTCGAGGGCGTGCTGCAGGGCGGCGATCGCCGACGCGGGGCTCATGGCGCGCAGGCCGCGGCGCAGCAGCCGCTCCTCGTCGTCCCCGTCCTCGACCATGCCGCCGCCGGCCCAGGGGCCCCAGGAGACGGCGGTCGCGGTGCGGCCGCGGGCGCGGCGCTGCCGGGCGAGCCCGTCGAGGAAGGCGTTGCCGGCGGCGTAGGCGGCCTGGCCGCCGCTGCCCCAGACACCGGAGATGGAGGAGAAGAGGACGAAGGCGTCCAGCTCCTGATCACCCAGCAGTTCGTCGAGGTGGGCGGCGCCCGCGGCCTTGGCGGCGAGCGAGGCGGCGAAGGCGGCCGGGGTGGTGGCCTCCAGCATGCCGGCGTCGGCCACTCCGGCGGCGTGGAAGACGGCGGTGACCGTGTGCTCGCCGAGCAGGGCCGCCACGGCGTCGCGGTCGGCCACGTCGCACGCGGCGAGCGTGACGCGGGCGCCGAGGGCCTCCAGCTCGTCGCGCAGGGCGGCGGCGCCGGGGGCGTCCGCGCCCCGGCGGCCGGCGAGGACGAGGTGCTCGGCACCGCCGCGCGCCAGCAGGCGGGCGACGTGGCCGCCCAGGGCGCCCGTGCCGCCGGTGACCAGGACGGTGCCGCGGGGCTGCCAGCGGCGGGCGGCCGGGCGGGCCGGCGCGTGGGCGAGGCGCCGGGCGAACACGCCGGAGGCACGGACGGCCAGCTGGTCCTCCTCCCACCGCCCCGTCAGGGCCTGGGCCAGCACGTCGGCGACGCGCGCGGCGGTCCGGTCGTCGAGGGTCTCCGGCAGGTCGATCAGGCCGCCCCAGCGCCGGGGCAGCTCCAGGGCGGCCGTGCGGCCCATGCCCCAGACCGCGGCGTGCCGGGCGTCCCGTACGGCGTCGGAGCCGCCGGCGGCCACCGCGCCCGAGGTGAGGCACCACAGCGGGGCGCCGACGCCCGCGTCGCCCAGGGCCTGGACGAGGAGCAGGGTGGGCAGGACGGGGTCGCCGTTGAGAAGCAGGGACAGCACGCCGTCGACCGGCCCGGTCCCGGCCAGGTCCGCGGCCAGTGCGGCGCGGTCGGCGGCGGGGCCGACGACCACGGTCCGCAGCGTGGCGCCGCGGGCGGTGAGCGCGGCGCGGACCGCGGCGGCCTGCTCGTTCTCCTCCTCCGGCACGGCCAGCAGCCAGGTGCCGCCGGGGCCGGAAGGAGCGGGGTCGGCGAGGCGCTTCCACGACTCGTGGTAGCGCCGGGCGTCGACGGCGGACTGCTCCTTGCGCTGCCGCCGCCACGACGACAGCCTCGGCAGGACGTCGCTGAACGTGTCCTCGGCGGCGATGTCCAGGGTCTCAGCGAGGGCCTGCAGGTCCTCGCGCTCCACGGTCTCCCAGAACTCCGCGTCCGCCGGATCCGCCGCCGTCGCGGCGGTGGCGGGCCCGGACTCCGGGGCCTCCACCCAGTACCGCTCGTGCTGGAAGCCGTACGTGGGCAGGCCGACGGTCCGGGCTCCGGGGAAGAGGGCCTGCCAGTCCGGGGATACACCGTGGACGTGCAGCTGCGCGAGGGCCGTGACGAGGGCTTCCCGCTCGGGGCGGTCGGCCCGCAGGGCGGGCACGGTGACGGCATCGACAGCCTCGGCGGCCTCGGCGGCCTCGGCGGCCTCGTTCAAGCAGCCCTGTGCCATGCCGCTCAGGACGCCGCCGGGGCCGATCTCCACGAAGGTCTTGACGCCCAGCTCGCGGAGGATGCCGATGCCGTCGGCGAAGCGGACCGCCTCGCGGACGTGGCGGACCCAGTACTCGGGGGTGTACGGCTCGGCCAGGTTGCCGGTGAGGTTGGAGACGACCGGGATCTGCGGTGCGTGGAAGGTCAGGCCGCGGACGACCTCGGCGAACTCCTCCAGCATCGGGTCCATCAGCGGCGAGTGGAAAGCGTGACTGACCTTCAGCCGGGAGGTCTTGCGACCCTGCTCCCGGAACACGTCGGCAACAGCGGTGACCGCGTCCTCGGCGCCGGAAATCACCACGGACTGCGGCCCGTTGATCGCCGCGATGCCGGCGCCGTCAGTGAGGTGCGGCAGCACTTCGTCCTCGGTCGCCTGAACGGCCACCATCGCACCACCGGCAGGCAGGGCCTGCATCAGCGCGGCACGGGCGGATACCAGCTTCGTGGCGTCATCGAGTGAGAGCACGCCCGCCACGTGGGCAGCAGCAATCTCGCCTACGGAGTGACCGGCCACGTAGTCCGGCCGCACGCCCCACGAGGCGAGGAGACGGAACAGCGCCACCTCGACAGCGAACAGCGCAGGCTGCGTGCACCCGGTCTGATGAAGCGTTTCTGCATCGACGTCGACGGGCGCGTCCAGCCTCGCGCACACCTCGTCGTACGCCTCGGCGAAGACGGGGAACGCCTCGTACAGCTCACGCCCCATCCCCAGCCGCTGCGAACCCTGGCCCGAGAACAGGAACGCGGTCTTCCCGCCGGTCGGACGTCCGAGCAGCACACGGGACGAGGGGATTCCGGCGGCCAAGTCCTGCAGACCGCCCAGGAGTTCCTCGCTCCCCTCCCCCACGACCGCGGCCCGGTGGCGCATGGCGGCGCGGGTCGTGGCCAGGGACAGGCCCACGTCCTCGGGCCGGGCCCCGCCCTGGACGAACGGCAGGAGCCGGGCCGCCTGGGCCCGCAGCGCCGTGTCGGTCTTGGCGGAGAGCACCCACGCCAGGGGACCGCCGGCGGGAGCCCCTGCGGGCTCCTCGTCGGTCGCCGGGGCCTGTTCGATGATGGTGTGGGCGTTGGTGCCGCTGACACCGAACGACGAGACCGCGGCACGGCGCGGACGGTCGGTCTCCGGCCACTCCACCGCCTCGGTCAGCAGCCGTACGTCACCCGCCGACCAGTCCACATGCGGCGTCGGCTCGTCGACGTGCAGCGTCCGCGGCAGCACACCGTGCCGCATCGCCATGACCATCTTGATGATCCCGCCGACACCGGCAGCCGCCTGAGCGTGACCGATGTTCGACTTCAGCGACCCCAGCCACAACGGCTGTCCCTCCGGCCGCTCCTGGCCGTATGTGGCCAGCAGCGCCTGCGCCTCGATCGGGTCACCCAGCGTCGTGCCCGTGCCGTGCGCCTCCACCGCGTCCACCTGGGCGGCGGACAGGCCGGCCGAGGCCAGGGCCTGGCGGATGACCCGCTGCTGCGCGGGCCCGTTCGGGGCGGTCAGGCCGTTGGAGGCGCCGTCCTGGTTCACCGCAGTGCCGCGCACCACCGCCAGCACCTGGTGTCCGTTGCGGCGGGCGTCGGACAGCCGCTCCACCAGGAGCATGCCGACGCCCTCGGCCCAGCCGGTGCCGTCCGCCCCGGCGGCGAACGGCTTGCACCGCCCGTCCGGCGCCAGTCCGCGCTGGCGGCTGAACTCCACGAACGCGGTGGGCGACGTCATCACCATCACGCCGCCGGCCAGCGCCATCGAGCACTCGCCGGTGCGCAGCGACTGGATCGCCCAGTGCAGCGCCACGAGCGACGACGAGCACGCCGTGTCGACCGTGACGGCCGGGCCTTCCAGGCCGAAGGTGTACGCGATGCGACCGGACATCACGCTGGCGGAGTTGCCGGTCCCGAGGTGGCCGCCCGCGTCGCCGGCCACGCCGAGCAGGAGGTTGAGGTAGTCCTGGTAGCCGGAGCCGACGAAGACGCCGGTCCGGCTGCCCCGCAGCGTGTCCGCGTCGATGCCGGCGCGCTCGAACGTCTCCCAGGTGGTCTCCAGCAGCAGGCGCTGCTGCGGGTCCATCGAGACGGCCTCGCGCGGGCTGATCCCGAAGAATTCGGGATCGAAGTCCCCCGCCTCGTAAAGGAATCCGCCGTGCCGCGCGTAGGTCTTGCCCGGCGCGTCCGGATCCGGGTCGTAAATGCCGTCCACGTCCCAGCCGCGGTCCGCCGGGAAGTCCCCTACGGCGTCGCCGCCGGAGACCACCAGCTGCCACAGGTCCTCCGGCGACCGCACGCCGCCGGGGTACCGGCAGGCCATGCCCACGATCGCGATGGGTTCCTGGTGCTTTTCCTCGACCTCGCGCAGGCGCTCCTTGGCCTGGCGGAGATCTCCGGTGACCCGCTTGAGGTATTCGAGAAGCCTGTCTTCGTTGCTGCTCATCCGCCCAATCCGTCCTCGGCTGCTGTTAAAGGTAGGGGGCCAAGAACTAGGAATTTTCTAGATCTTGATCGATCAGATCGAAGATGTCGTCGATCGTCGCGTCCTCGAGTTGCCGCTGTGCGTCGGCGGATTCGGCTCCTTGGTCACCGGTGGAGCTGACCAGGGACAGCAGTTCCTGCAGTCGCCTGCGCACTCCTGCCCGGACCGCCTCCTCGGCGGAGGCGGAGGCGGCGGTCGAGATCACCGACTCCAGGCGGTCCAGCTCGCCGAAGACCGAGATCTCGGCCGGGCCCGTCCCGTCGGTGAGTTCGCCGCGCAGGTACCGGGCGATCGCCTCGGGCGTCGGGTGGTCGAAGACCAGTGTGGCCGGCAGGGTCAGGCCGGTGTCGGCGGTGAGGAGGTTGCGCAGTTCCACGGCCGTGAGCGAGTCGAAGCCGAGGTCGCGGAAGGCCAGGTCCGGTTCCACCGCCGCCGCTCCGCTGTGCCCGAGGACGGCGGCCGCGTGGGCGCACACGGTGTCCACGAGCAGCCGCTGCTGCTCGCCTTCGGACAGCGCGGCCAGCTTCTCCCGCAGCGCGGACGGCTCCGCGGACGGCTCGGCCGGGTCCTCGGCGAGGGCCTCCCGGACCTCGGGGAGTTCGCTCAGCAGCGCGCTCGGCCTGCTGACGGTGAACGGGACGACGAACCGCTCCCAGTCCACGTCGGCCACGGTGACCGCGGCGTCGCCGCCGCTGAGCGCACCGTGCAGGGCGGAGATCGCCCGGTCGGGCCGCAGCACCGTCAGGCCGCGCTGCCGCAGCCGCTCCTCGTCCCCGGTGTCGGCGACCATGCCGCCCTCGCCCCACGGGCCCCAGGCGATCGCGGTCGCGGCGAGGCCACGGGCGCGCCGGTGCTGGGCGAGGCCGTCGAGGAAGGCGTTCGCGGCCGAGTACGCGGCCTGCCCGCCGCCTCCCCACACGCCGGAGATGGAGGAGAAGAGGACGAAGGCGTCCAGTTCACGGTCCGCGAGCAGGTCGTGGAGGTGGACCGCCCCGAGGGCCTTGGCGGCGACCGTGGCCGCGAAGTCGCCGAGGTTCGTGTCGGCGAGCATGCCCGGCTCGGCGGTGCCGGCCGTGTGGACGACGGCGTTCACGGGGTGCTCGGCCAGCAGCGCGGCGAGCGCCTCACGGTCGGCCACATCACAAGCCGCAACGGTCACACGAACCCCGGCCGCCTCCAGCTCCCCCACGAGACCGGCCGCACCGGGAGCGTCAAGGCCCCGGCGGCTGGTCAGCACCAGATGCTCCGCACCCGCACCGGCCAGCCAGCGAGCCACATGCCCGCCCAAAGCACCCGTACCACCCGTGATCAGCACCGTGCCCCGCGGCGACCAGGCACGGTCCTTCCGGCCTGCAGGTGTACGGGTCAGCCGGCGGCCGAACACACCGCGGTCGCGGACCGCAACCTGGTCCTCGTCCGACTGACCGAGCACCGCGGCCAGGCGACCGGCAACCCGGTCGTCCACCGTCTCCGGCAGGTCAACCAGACCGCCCCAGCGCTGCGCGTGCTCCAGCGCCGCGACCCGGCCCAGACCCCAGACCTGGGACTGGAAGGGGTCCGCCACCTCGTCACCGGGGCTCACGGCCACCGCGTTCCGGGTCGCGCACCACAGCGGGGCACCGATGCCCGCGTCACCCAGGGCCTGGACGAGCAGGACGGACAGCGCGACGCCGGTCGTCAGGGCCGCGGCCGCCGGGGCGGGCGAGGCGTCGACGGCGAGCAGCGACAGGACGCCCGCGACGGCCTCGTCGCCTGCGGCTCCGGCGAGTTGCGCGGCCAGATCCTCCCGGCCGCCGGCCGGCTCGACGGGGACGGGCAGCGCGGCCAGGCCCCGGCCGGTCAGCCCGCGCAGGCAGGCGGTGACCCAGTCGTCGCCGAGGTGCGCAGCGCTGACCGGAACCAGCCATACACCGTTCCGGGCAGGGGCCTGCGGGGCGGGATCGGGGATCCCTTTCCAGGTGATGCCGTAGCGCCAGCCGTCCACGGTGGACTGCTCCTTGCGCTGCCGCCGCCACGACGACAGCCGCGGCAGCACGTCGCTGAACGTGTCCTCGGCGCGGATGTCGAGGGTTCCGGCGAGGGCCTGCAGGTCCTCGCGCTCGACGGTCTCCCAGAACTCGGCGTCCACCGGATCAGCGGCCGTGGCGGTGGTGGCGGCGGTGGTCTCCGGCGCGTCGAGCCAGTACCGCTCGTGCTGGAAGGCGTACGTCGGCAGGCCGGTCTTCCGCGCGCCGGGGAAGAACGCGCTCCAGTCCACGGGGACGCCGTGGGTGTGCAGGTGGGCGAGGGCCGTGACGAGGGCCTGCCGCTCGGGGCGGTCGGCCCGGAGGACGGGCACGGTCACGGCTTCGTCCACGCAGCCCTGGACCATGCCGCTCAGGACGCCGCCGGGGCCGATCTCGACGAAGGTGGTCACGCCCAGGTCGTGCAGCGTGTGCAGGCCGTCGGCGAAGCGGACCGCTTCACGGACGTGGCAGACCCAGTACTCGGGGGTGTACGGCTCGGCGAGCCGGCCCGTGAGGTTGGAGACCACCGGGATCTGCGGCGCGTGGAAGGTCAGGCCGCGGACGACCTCGGCGAACTCCTCCAGCATCGGGTCCATCAGCGGCGAGTGGAAGGCGTGGCTGACCTTCAGACGGGACGTCTTACGTCCCTGCCGCGCGAAGATCTCGGCGATGGCGGTCACCGCGTCCTCGGCACCGGAGACCACGATCGACTGCGGGCCGTTGATGGCAGCGATGCCGACGCCGTCGGTGAGGTGCGGCAGCACCTCGTCCTCGGTGGCCTGAACGGCCACCATCGCACCACCGGCGGGCAGGGCCTGCATCAGCGCAGCTCGCGCCGACACCAGCTTCGCCGCGTCCTCAAGCGACAGCACACCCGCCACATGGGCGGCCGCGATTTCGCCTACGGAGTGCCCGGCCACGTAGTCCGGCCGAACGCCCCACGATGCGAGGAGCCGGAACAGCGCCACCTCGACAGCGAACAGCGCAGGCTGCGTGCACCCCGTCTCGTGCAGCGTCTCGGCGTCCACGTCGACGGGCGCGTCCAGCCGCGCGCACACCGCGTCGTACGCCTCGGCGAAGACGGGGAACGCCTCGTACAGCTCGCGTCCCATCCCCAGCCGCTGCGAGCCCTGGCCCGAGAACAGGAACCCTACCTTCCCTCCGGGCCGGCCCTGAACGACTCCGGGCGACGGCATTCCTGCGGCCAGGTAACCCAGTCCGCGGCGGAAGTCGTCACAGCTCTCGCCGATGACCGCCGCGCGGTGGCGCAGGGCGCTGCG
>NZ_JBPQTW010000071.1:0-29284 GCF_051386535.1 Streptomyces sp. URMC 127 | reverse complement strand
CGGCGCCGCCCTCGGCAAGATCGGCGGGCGCAGCGCCGCGCTGCCGGCCGTCGGCGCGCTCCTCGGCCTGCTCGGCGTCTACCTGGGCCAGATCTTCGGCATCGCCCTGGAGCTGAGCGACATCGCCAACATCCCGGTCAGCCAGGTCTTCACCGAGCACTTCGACACGCTGAACAAGGCGTGGAAGGAGTACCTGGAGCCGATCGACGCGGTCTTCTTCATACTCGGCGGCGCGGGCGCCTTCCAGACCGCCCGCAAGCTCGGCGGCTGACGGCCCCCGCCCCGCCCGGCACACGCCGAAGGGCCCGGACCACAGCCGTGGTCCGGGCCCTTCGGTCAGCTGCCGGAGGTCAGCGCTTGTCGTGCTGCGACGGCGCGACCGTCACCTCGACCCGCTGGAACTCCTTGAGGTCGCTGTAGCCCGTGGTGGCCATGGCACGGCGCAGCGCGCCGAACATGTTCATCGAGCCGTCCGGGGTGTGCGAGGGGCCGAGCAGGATCTCCTCGGTGGTGCCGACCACGCCCAGGTTCATGCGCTTGCCGCGCGGCACGTCCTCGTGGACGGCCTCCATGCCCCAGTGGTGGCCGCGGCCCGGCGCGTCGGTGGCGCGGGCGAGCGGGGAGCCCATCATCACGGCGTCCGCACCGCAGGCGATGGCCTTGGGCAGGTCGCCGGACCAGCCCACGCCGCCGTCGGCGATGACGTGCACGTAGCGGCCGCCGGACTCGTCCATGTAGTCGCGGCGGGCGGCGGCGACGTCGGCCACGGCGGTCGCCATCGGGACCTGGATGCCCAGGACGTTGCGCGTGGTGTGCGCGGCGCCGCCGCCGAAGCCGACGAGGACGCCGGCCGCGCCGGTGCGCATCAGGTGCAGGGCGGCGGTGTACGTGGCGCAGCCGCCGACGATGACCGGCACGTCGAGCTCGTAGATGAACTGCTTGAGGTTCAGCGGCTCGGCGGCGCCGGAGACGTGCTCGGCGGAGACGGTGGTGCCGCGGATCACGAAGATGTCCACGCCGGCGTCGACGACGGCCTTGGAGAACTGCGCGGTGCGCTGCGGCGAGAGCGCGGCGGCGGTCACGACACCGGAGTCGCGGACCTCCTTGATGCGCTGCCCGATCAGCTCCTCCTTGATCGGGGCGGCGTAGATCTCCTGCAGCCGCTTGGTCGCGGTGCGCTCGTCCAGCTCGGCGATCTCGGCGAGCAGCGGCTCCGGGTCCTCGTAGCGGGTCCACAGGCCCTCGAGGTTGAGGACGCCCAGACCGCCCAGCTCGCCGATCCGGATGGCGGTCTCGGGCGAGACGACCGAGTCCATCGGGGCGGCCAGGAACGGCAGCTCGAAGCGGTAGGCGTCGATCTGCCAGGCGATCGAGACCTCCTTCGGGTCGCGGGTACGGCGACTCGGGACGACGGCGATGTCGTCGAATGCGTACGCCCGGCGGCCGCGCTTGCCGCGCCCGATCTCGATCTCAGTCACGTGTGTGGCCTTTCCTTCTACGTCCTGCCGCATCCAGTATCCCCGACGCGGCGGAGCCCGCGGCCTGAGCGGTCGCGGGCTCCATAAAGCTATTGAAACGCGTACTACTACTGGCGGCAGTAGTACGGACTACCGGCGCGAGTAGTTCGGCGCCTCCACCGTCATCTGGATGTCGTGCGGGTGGCTCTCCTTCAGGCCCGCCGACGTGATGCGGACGAAGGTGCCCTTGTCCTTGAGCTCCTGGATGTTGGCGGAGCCGACGTAGCCCATGGAGGCGCGCAGGCCGCCGATGAGCTGGTGGGCCACCGAGCCCAGCGGGCCGCGGTAGGGCACCTGGCCCTCGATGCCCTCGGGCACGAGCTTGTCCTCGGACAGGACGTTGTCCTGGAAGTAGCGGTCCTTGGAGAAGGAGCGGGCCTGGCCGCGCGACTGCATGGCGCCCAGCGAGCCCATGCCCCGGTAGGACTTGAACTGCTTGCCGTTGATGAAGACCATCTCGCCCGGCGACTCCTCGCAGCCCGCGAGCAGCGAGCCGAGCATCACCGTGTCGGCACCGGCGGCGATCGCCTTGGCGATGTCGCCCGAGTACTGCAGGCCGCCGTCGCCGATGAGCGGCACGCCCGCGGCGTGGCACGCCTGCGCGGCCTCGTAGATCGCGGTGACCTGCGGGACGCCGATGCCGGCGACGACGCGGGTGGTGCAGATCGAGCCCGGGCCGACGCCGACCTTGACGCCGTCGCAGCCGGCGTCGATGAGCGCCTGGGCGCCGTCGCGGGTGGCGACGTTGCCGCCGACGACGTCGACGCTGATGTTGGACTTGACCTTGGCGATCATGTCGAGGATGCCGCGGCTGTGGCCGTGGGCGCTGTCGACGACCAGGAAGTCGGCACCGGCCTCGACGAGCGCCTGGGCACGCTCGTAGGCCTCGTCGCCGACGCCCACGGCGGCACCGACGATCAGGCGGCCCTCGGCGTCCTTGGCGGCGTTCGGGTACTGCTCGGCCTTGACGAAGTCCTTGACCGTGATGAGGCCCTTGAGCACGCCGGAGTCGTCGACCAGCGGCAGCTTCTCGATCTTGTGGCGGCGGAGCAGCTCGACGGCGTCCTCGCCGGAGATCCCGACCTTGCCGGTGACCAGCGGCATCGGCGTCATGACCTCGCGCACCTGGCGGCTGCGGTCCAGCTCGAAGGCCATGTCGCGGTTGGTGACGATGCCGAGCAGCTTGCCCGCGGCGTCCGTGACCGGCACGCCGCTGATGCGGAAGCGCGCGCACAGGGCGTCCGCGTCGGCCAGGGTGGCGTCCGGGCGGACGGTGATGGGGTCGGTGACCATGCCCGACTCGGAGCGCTTGACCAGGTCGACCTGGTTGGCCTGGTCCTCGATGGAGAGATTGCGGTGCAGGACGCCCACGCCGCCCTGGCGGGCCATGGCGATGGCCATGCGCGCCTCGGTGACCTTGTCCATCGCCGCCGACAGCAGCGGGATGTTCACCCGGACGTTGCGCGAAACCCGGGAGGAGGTGTCGACCGCGTTCGGCAGGACCTCCGAAGCGCCCGGCAGCAGCAGGACGTCGTCATAAGTCAGACCGAGCATCGCGAATTTCCCGGGCATTCCGTCGACGTTGTCAGTCATGACACCTTCCCAAATGGTCTTGCCCCAGCGCGGACTCCCATGCTAACGGCCGTCTCACGTGTCCCATTCCACGACGGCTGAGGATCGCGTCACTTGGAGATTCGTACGAAGACTGCTGCCGGAGGGTCCTACTGCTCGGCGAGCGCGCGCAGCCTGCTGAGCGCCCGGTGCTGCGCGACCCGCACCGCACCCGGCGACATGCCCAGCATCTGGCCCGTCTCCTCGGCGGTCATGCCGATGGCGACGCGCAGCAGCACCAGCTCGCGCTGGTTCTCCGGGAGGCTGGCGAGGAGCTTCTTGGCCCACTCGGCATCGCTGCTGAGCAGGGCCCGCTCCTCCGGCCCGAGCGAATCGTCCGGCTGCTCGGGCATCTCGTCGGAGGGCACGGCCGTGCTGCCGGGATGGCGCATGGCGGCCCGCTGGAGATCGGCGACCTTGTGCGCGGCAATCGCCACGACGAAGGCCTCGAAGGGGCGCCCCGTGTCGCGGTAGCGGGGCAGGGCGCACAGGACGGCGAGGCAGACCTCCTGCGCGAGGTCGTCCACGAAGTGACGGGCATCACCCGGCAGGCGCGACAGCCGGGTGCGGCAGTAGCGCAGCGCGAGCGGGTGCACGAGGGCGAGCAGATCGTGAGTGGCCCGCCGGTCACCCTCGACAGCGCGGGCGACGAGGGCGCCGATCTCTCCCGGGGCGGCCGCCGCCGGGGCCCCCTTGGTGTCGTCTTCGCGCATCGGTCCATGGTGCCTCGGCGTGGCAGCTTCCCCGGCACCACCCTCGTGGTTGCCCGTAGAACCGTTACGCGTCGGTGTCCTCGCACTCACGTCTAGCGCCTCCCCTTTCGGGTATGCCCGCCCCAGCACTCACGACTCCACCGATAGCTTGTGCCCGCGCCGCACGGCACGGGGCAAGGCTTTTCCGTCATGAGGTCTCTTGGGGCCGAGTGCGAAGCCTCGGCTCCTGCCGGGGAGGAGTCACACTCCAAGGATGCGGCATCCGTCGGAGTTTCGGCGTCGGGCGCCGAGCGGTGGGGCCGCGGTGCTGATCGCCCACCGGGGTGGCGCGCACCGCGACCTCACGACGCTGCGCGCCACGCCGCGCCCTAGCGGACCAGGCCCCAGCGGAAGCCGAGCGCCACGGCGTGCGCCCGGTCAGAGGCGCCCAACTTCTTGAACAGGCGCCTGGCGTGGGTCTTGACGGTGTCCTCCGAGAGGAAGAGCTCCCGCCCGATCTCCGCGTTCGAGCGGCCGTGGCTCATCCCCTCGAGCACCTGGATCTCGCGCGCGGTGAGCGTGGGCGCGGCGCCCATCTCGGCCGAGCGCAGCCGGCGCGGGGCGAGCCGCCAGGTCGGGTCGGCGAGGGCCTGCGTCACGGTGGCCCGCAGCTCGGCGCGCGAGGCGTCCTTGTGCAGGTAGCCGCGCGCTCCGGCGGCGACCGCGAGCGCGACACCGTCGAGGTCCTCGGCGACGGTGAGCATGATGATGCGGGCCCCGGGGTCCGCGGACAGCAGCCGGCGCACGGTCTCGACACCGCCGAGTCCGGGCATGCGTACGTCCATCAGAATCAGGTCCGAACGATCGGCTCCCCAGCGGCGGAGGACTTCCTCGCCGTTGGCTGCCGTCGTCACACGCTCGACACCGGGCACGGTCGCCACCGCACGGCGGAGCGCCTCACGGGCAAGCGGGGAATCGTCGCAGACGAGGACGGATGTCATGACCGTCCTCCGCAGCTGATGCGCGTCACCTTGAGCCTCCAGGCTGGTACTGATCGTCACCTGTGCGATCGACGGCTCTGGCGCCGGGTCGGACACCAGCCCGACTGCTTCATCCGTCAACCGCCTCCGCCCTCTCAACGACGGTCACCCGAAAGAGTTACGGGGTCGGTCGAGCACGTTCGGCACTCTACGTGAGGGCGCGGACACGGAGCAGGGCGCATTGGGGGCGCCCGCCGCGCCACCCCCGCCGCACCCCCGCCCCACCCGTGTCACAACTGCGCTATGCCCCATTTGCCCATGAGGAGCAGTTTTTCTTCCCATTTGCTGGCGTCTATGACTAGATTCGCAATCAGTCATATTTACATCCGCCCGGCAGACCGTTCGCTTCGAGGGGATAGCAATGGCAGATTTCTCCCGGCTTCCCGGTCCCAACGCCGACCTGTGGGACTGGCAGCTCCTGGCAGCCTGCCGCGGGGTCGACAGCTCGCTGTTCTTCCACCCGGAGGGCGAGCGCGGCGCCGCCCGCAGCGCCCGCGAGACCTCGGCGAAAGAGGTGTGCATGCGCTGCCCGGTGCGCGCGGAATGCGCGGCGCACGCGCTGGCCGTACGGGAGCCCTACGGCGTGTGGGGCGGCCTCACCGAGGACGAGCGCGAGGAGCTGATGGGCCGCGCGCGACACCGAGCCATCGCCGCGGCCGGCTCGTAAGCGCGCCCGCGGCCGCGCCCCGCGGACGTAGCGCCCGGCGGCCCCCGGCGCCCGGCCGCCGCGCGAGCACGCCCGCCGCCCGCC
The DNA here is from genome assembly GCF_051386535.1 of Streptomyces sp. URMC 127. NCBI lineage: Bacteria > Bacillati > Actinomycetota > Actinomycetes > Kitasatosporales > Streptomycetaceae > Streptomyces > Streptomyces sp. URMC 127. Next base: position 23,673 of record NZ_JBPQTW010000071.1, on the reverse strand, counting down.
GGCCCGGCCGGCCTGCGTTCCCGCTGCCGCGGTCGTGGCTCAGCGGCCGGCCGTGCCCGCCAGTCTGTCCAGCATCGCGTCCACCGCCGGCACCCGCGCCAGGTCCGGCAGGGTCAGGGCGACGATCTCCCGGTGCACGGCGGGCTCCACGGGAACCGTCCGCGCGCCCTTGGGGCGTACGGACTCCAGCGCCAGCTCCGGCATGACCGCGACGCCCAGCCCCGCCCCCACCAGGCCGAACACCGCCGGGTAGTCGTCCGTCGCGAAGTCGATCCGCGGGGTGAAGCCCGCGCTCTCGCAGACCTCCACCAGATGCCGCCGGCAGCGCGGGCAGCCCGCGATCCAGGGCTCCTCGGCCAGGTCGGTGATGCCGATCCGGTCCGCTCCCGCCAGCCGGTGGCCCTCCGGGACGACGCCGATGAGGCGGTCGGTCAGCAGCGGGCGGACCACGAGGTCCTCCCACTCCGCGCCCGCGGCCGGGTCCGAGCCGCGCACGTCGGGATAGCGGAAGGCCAGCGCGATCTCGCACTCGCCGTCGCGCAGCATCTCCACCGAGCGCGGCGGCTCGGCCTCGACCAGGGAGATCTCGGTGCCCGGGTGCGCCGCCCGCATCTGCGCGAGCGCGCCCGGCACGAGCGTCGAGCTGCCGCTGGGGAAGGACACCAGCCGCACCCGGCCCGCGCGCAGCCCGGCGATGGCCGCGATCTCCTCCTCGGCCGCGGTCAGCCCGGCCAGGATGCCGGAGGCGTGCCGGACGAGGGCCGTACCGGCCTGGGTGAGGCGCATCTCGCGGCCCGTGCGCACCAGCAGCGGCGTGCCCGTCGACTGCTCCAGGGCCTTCATCTGCTGGCTGACGGCGGGCTGGGTGCAGCCCAGCTCCCGGGCCGCGGCCGAGAACGAACCGGTCTGGGCCACCGCGCGCAGCACCCTCAGATGACGAGCCTCGATCATAGGGCGAGCATAAGGCCACCTTGGGGGCGCGGCGAAATAGCCCCTGGCGCCTTTGGGTTGCCGTCGACTACTCTCTGTACATGAACTTGCTCTCCGTGAACGTGGGCCGCCCCGCTACGGCGGACATCCCGGGTGCGCCCGGCTTCGGGGCCGGCCTGGCCACCGCGATCGACAAGCGTCCCGTCGCCGGCCCGGTCGCCGTGACCGCGCCCGGCCCGAGGGGCACGGGCGGCAGCGGCCTCGCGGGCGACACGATCGTCAGCCTGCGCCACCACGGCGGGGACGACCAGGCGGTGTACGCGTTCGCGCGCGAGGACCTGGACCGCTGGGAGCGGGAGCTCGGCCGCCCCCTGCCCAGCGGCTCCTTCGGCGAGAACCTCACCACTGCCGGGGTCGACGTCAACGGCGCCCGGATAGGTGAGCGCTGGCGCGTCGGCCCCGATCTGCTGCTGGAGGTGAGCGGGCCCCGCATCCCCTGCCGCACGTTCGCCGACTGGCTGGGGGAGGCGGGCTGGATCAAGCGGTTCACCCAGGAGGCAGCCCCCGGCGCCTACCTTCGGGTGATTGAGCCGGGCGAGATCCGCGCGGGCGACGCGGTCACCGTCGTCCACCGCCCCGGGCACGAGGTGACGGTCTCCTACGTCTTCCGCGCCCGCACGAGCGACCGGTCCCTCCTGCCGGGCGTTCTGGCAGCCGGGGATGCCCTTCCCGCCGGTACGCGCGAGAAGGCCCTGGCGTACGAGGCGAGCCTCGTGGGCTCCTGAGGGCGGGCCGGGCAGCCGGTCCGGCGCGAGCCGGCGGCGCCGGGACGCCCGCCCGAAGCGTCCCGGTACGCCGCCCGGGGACCGTCAATCAGCGCCCGACCCATCGTCAAATCGCCGTACCGCACCGGCACGCGCGTCCGCCGGGCTCTACGGTGCCGGTATGACGACTGTTTTGATCACAGGGGCGACGGCCGGGATCGGCGCCGCGTTCGCGCGCCGCCTGGCGAGCGACGGGCACGACCTCGTCCTGGTGGCCCGCGACGAGGAGCGGCTCGGCCGGTACGCGACCGAGCTCCACGACCGGCACGGCGTGGAAGCGGAGGTCCTCCCGGCGGACCTCTCCGAGGACGAGGGCATCGAGGCGGTGGAGGCCCGGCTGCGCGACCGCGAGCGCCCGGTGCACCTGCTGGTCAACAATGCCGGCTTCGGCAACAAGGGCGGCTACCTGGAGGTGTCCCTCGCCGATGAGCTCACCATGCTCAAGGTGCACTGCGAGGCGGTGCTGCGGCTGACGTCCGCGGCGGCCGAGGGGATGCGCGAGCGCAAGCGCGGCGCGGTGATCAACGTGGCGTCGGTGGCCGCGTTCGTCCCCCGCGGCACGTACGGCGCGAGCAAGTCCTGGGTCGTGCAGTTCACCCAGGGCGCCGCGCGCGACCTGGCCGGGAGCGGGGTGCGGCTGATGGCGCTGTGCCCCGGCTTCGTGCGGACCGAGTTCCACCAGCGGGCGGGCATGGGCACGGACAACGTGCCGGGCTGGCTGTGGCTGGACGCCGACAAGGTGGTGACGGCGGCGCTGCGCGACCTGTCGCAGGGCAAGACGCTGTCGGTGCCCGACCCGCGGTACAAGGCCATGACCGGGCTGATGAAGCTGGCGCCGCGCAGGGTGGTGTCGCGGGCGTCGTCGACGACGGGCCGCAAGTACGGGCCGAAGTAGCGCGCGGGAGATCCCCTCCTCCCGGGTGATCCCCCAGGACTAACCTGGACATATCACCCGGGAGGCGCCATGACATTCGTACAGATCATCGACTGTAGGACGAGCCGGTACGAGGACATGAGCCGGCTGATGGACGACTGGGTCGCCGCGACCGAGGGCAAGCGGACCGCCACCCACGCGGTCGTGGGCAAGGACTGCGCGCAGGACGGCCACTACGTGGAGATCGTGGAGTTCCCGTCCCGCGAGGCCGCGGCCCGCAACTCGAATCTCCCCGAGACCGACCGGATCTTCGCCGAGATGGTCGCGCTCTGCGACGTGAAGCCGTCCTTCACCGACCTCGACGTCGTCCGCGACGAACGGCTGAGCGAGCAGGCGGACGACCGGCGGGGCGAGGGGGCGGGCGACCGGCGGGACGAGCAGGCGAACAAGGCCGCCGCCCGCCGCTTCTTCGAAGAGGTGGCGCGGGACGGCAATCTCGCCCTGATCGACGAGCTCTTCGCCGCCGGCTACCGCGACCACGACATCGGCAGGGAGGAACCCGTCGCCGTCGGCCTGGACGCCCTGCGCTCCGACGTCGAGGGCTGGCGGGACGCCTTCGACTTCGCCTTCACCCTCCGCTCCCAGCTCGCCGAGGGCGACGAGGTCGCCACCCGCTGGACCTGGCGCGGCACCCACCACGGCGACTTCATGGGCCATCAGCCCACCGGCCAGGAAGTGAGCATGGAGGGCACCACCACCTTCTGCTTCGCCGCCGGGAAGATCGCCGAGGGCTGGTGGATCTACGACATGGCGGGCCTGAAGCGGCAGCTGGAGTCGGGCCCGGTGTGAGGGCGAACAGCCGCAGCAGGCCCCGTAAAACGGCCGGAGCCCGGCACCCACCAGGGGTGCCGGGCTCCGGATCGCAGCCGCCGAGCGGCGCGGGGTCAGTGCGAGTGACCGTGGCCGTGACCGGCCTCGGCCTCCTCCTCTTCCTTCTTCTCGACGACCAGGGTCTCGGTCGTGAGCAGCAGGGAGGCGATGGAGGCGGCGTTCTCCAGGGCGGAGCGGGTGACCTTGACCGGGTCGATGACGCCGGCCTTCACCAGGTCGCCGTACTCGCCGGTGGCGGCGTTGAAGCCCTGGCCCTTGTCGAGCTCGGCCACCTTGGAGGTGATGACGTAGCCCTCGAGGCCGGCGTTCTCGGCGATCCAGCGCAGCGGCTCGACGGCGGCGCGGCGGACGACGGCGACACCGGTGGCCTCGTCGCCCTGCTTGTCCAGGTTGCCCTCGAGCACCTTGACGGCGTGGACGAGCGCGGAGCCGCCACCGGAGACGATGCCCTCCTCGACCGCGGCGCGGGTCGCGGAGATGGCGTCCTCCAGACGGTGCTTCTTCTCCTTGAGCTCGACCTCGGTGGCCGCACCCACGCGGATGACGCAGACGCCGCCGGCGAGCTTGGCGAGGCGCTCCTGGAGCTTCTCGCGGTCCCAGTCGGAGTCCGTGGCCTCGATCTCGGCCTTGATCTGGGCGACGCGGCCCTCGACGTCGGCGGAGTTGCCGCCACCGTCGACGATCGTCGTGTCGTCCTTGGTGATGGTCACGCGGCGGGCGGTGCCGAGCACGTCCAGGCCGACCTGGTCGAGCTTGAGGCCGACCTCCTCGGCGACGACGGTGCCGCCGGTCAGGGTGGCCATGTCGCCCAGCATCGCCTTGCGGCGGTCGCCGAAGCCCGGGGCCTTGACGGCCACGGCGTTGAAGGTGCCGCGGATCTTGTTGACGACGAGGGTGGAGAGGGCCTCGCCCTCGACGTCCTCGGCGATGATCAGCAGCGGCTTGGAGGAACCACCCTGGATGATCTTCTCCAGCAGGGGCAGCAGGTCCTGGATGGAGGAGATCTTGCCCTGGTGGATGAGGATGTACGGGTCCTCGAGGACGGCCTCCATGCGCTCCTGGTCGGTGACCATGTAGGGCGACAGGTAACCCTTGTCGAAGGCCATGCCCTCGGTGAAGTCCAGCTCCAGGCCGAAGGTGTTGGACTCCTCGACGGTGATGACACCGTCCTTGCCGACCTTGTCCATCGCCTCGGCGATGAGCTCGCCGACCTGCTTGTCCTGGGCGGACAGGGCGGCGACGGCGGCGATGTCGGCCTTGTCGTCGATCGGGCGGGCGGTCGCGAGGAGCTCCTCGGAGACGGCCTTGACCGCGGCGTCGATGCCCTTCTTCAGGGCGGCCGGGGAGGCGCCGGCGGCGACGTTGCGCAGACCCTCGCGGACCAGCGCCTGGGCCAGGACGGTCGCGGTGGTGGTGCCGTCACCCGCGATGTCGTTGGTCTTGGTCGCCACCTCCTTGACGAGCTGGGCGCCCAGGTTCTCGTACGGGTCCTCGATCTCGACCTCGCGGGCGATGGTGACGCCGTCGTTGGTGATGGTCGGGGCGCCGAACTTCTTGTCGATGACGACGTTGCGGCCCTTGGGGCCGATCGTCACCTTGACCGTGTCGGCCAGCTTGTTGACACCGCGCTCGAGGGCACGACGGGCGTCCTCGTCGAACTTCAGGATCTTCGCCATGGCTTGCTTCAAGTCCTCTCAAACGAACCGCGCCCCGGACCCCGGCGGCATACACACACGGGAACCAGGGCGCAGGTCACAACAAACGGGGTGAATTACTTCTCGATGATCGCGAGCACGTCGCGGGCCGAGAGGACGAGGTACTCGTCACCGTTGTACTTCACCTCGGTGCCGCCGTACTTGCTGTAGAGCACGACGTCGCCGACGTTCACGTCGAGCGGAAGACGCTGACCGTCCTCGAAGCGGCCCGGGCCCACGGCCAGGACGACGCCCTCCTGGGGCTTCTCCTTGGCGGTGTCCGGGATGACCAGGCCAGAGGCCGTGGTCTGCTCGGCGTCGAGCGGCTGGACCACGATGCGGTCCTCGAGCGGCTTGATGGCAACCTTGGAGCTGGCGGTCGTCACGATCCGACCTCCCCCTTCGGAGATTCACGGGGTTATCTGTCTGAGGTGGCGACCAGGAGGATCCGTCGTCGCGGGTGCCGGATTCTGCCCGTCGCTGTGTTTGGCACTCCCGGGTGGAGAGTGCCAACGGAGCCGAGACTATGACGCGGTTAGCACTCGGTCAAGCGGAGTGCCAATTCGCCGTGCGGCGAGCTTGCCCGTTCACCCCTGGGGGTGCGCACCCGGCCGGGCGGCGTACGCGCCCGCCGTGCCGGGCCCGGGGGCGGCGCGGAGGTGGATCTTCCCTCGGGCGACGCGTCGTAATCCTCCGGATTCCGAGGTACGGGGCGGGCGCGCTCCATGCGCCCGGTCCGGCCCCTGCCCGGCCTATACGTAGTCCTCCAGGCGCGCCACGGTGAAGCCCTGGCGCTCGATGCTGCGCAGCATGTTGGCGACCATCTTGGTCATCGTCGTGCCCTTGAGCTCCGAAGGCCCGCGGAAGTGGGCGAGGACGATGTCGCCGGGGCGCAGCTCCCCGCCCTGCGCGTAGCGCATGTCGTTGATCTGCATCGTCGCCTCCCACAGCACCAGCGCCTTCACCCCGCAGCTGCCGGCCGCGGCGAGGGTGGCGTCGTTGTAATTGCCGTAGGGCGGGCGGAAGAGCGGCGGCTTGCTGCCGTACCGCTTCTCCAGGACGTCCTGCTGCCCGCAGATCTCGCGCTGCTGGGCCTCGGCGGAAAGGGTGCGCAGGTTGGGGTGGGAGAGGGTGTGGTTGTTGATGCTGTTGCGGCCGCCCTCGCCGCGGAGCTTCTCGAAGTAGCCGTAGCCGGTGCCCGCGCGGGCGATGTCGTCGGTGAGGAACATCGTGAAGGGCAGCTTCAGCTCCTCGGCCATCTTCACGAACCCGGGGTCCTTCTCCGCCCCGTCGTCGAAGGTCAGGAAGACGACCTTCTCGCTGGTCGGCACGCGCCGGATCACCTTGGGCGCGGCGCCGGCCCGCAGCCCGTCGGTCAGCTTGGCGGAGGGCGGGGCCGGGGGCGCGGCGAGGGGCTTGTCGAGGCCCCAGCGGCGGTAGGCGGCCGCGTCGGCGGACGGCTGCGAGGAAGCGGCGGGGGAAGGGGAAGCCGGGGATTCCGTACGGGAAGAGGGAGCGCCGGACGCCTTCTTCCCGCCACTGCCGCCGGACGAACCGAAGCAGCCGGTGAGGAGGAGGGGCAGCAGGAGCGCGCCGGCGACAGCGGCGCGGGCAGATACGGGACCGGATATACGGGAGCTCACACGTCCGATTGTTGTTCATGAGTTCGGACCGTTCGAGCCGGGCGGAAGCGGGGGCAGAAGCCGGGCAGAAGGGGCGGCCTGCCGGACGGCTGGGCAAGAATGACCGGGTGCCAGCACAGAACGAACCGAACGAACCAGCGGAACCGACGGAACCGAACGAGACGACGCCCGTCACGGCCTTCGCGGCGCTCCTCACCGAGGAGGGCCGGAGCCTGCTCGCCGGGCTGCGCGACCACGACCCGGCCCAGGAGCTGGCCACGGCGACCCGGCTGCGCCGCGACCACCCCGCGGAGCTCGTCTCGGCGGCGCTCGGCATGGCCCGGCTGAGGCAGCGGGCGGTGGCGAAGTTCGGGGCGGAGGACGCGTACCGGATGTTCTTCACGCCGAACGGCGTGGAGCAGTCGACGCGCCGGTCCGTGGCGGACTACCGCGCGGCGCGCTTCGCCGCGCTGGGCGTCCGCTCGGTGGCGGACCTGTGCTGCGGCATCGGCGGTGACGCGATCGCGCTGGCCCGGCTGGGCATCCGCGTCCTCGCGGTCGACCGCGACCCGCTGACCTGCGCGGTCGCGCGCGCGAACGCGGAGGCGCTGGGGCTCGCGGAGCTCATCGAGGTGCGCTGCGCGGATGTGACCGAGACCGGCACCGCGGGTTACGACGCGGTCTTCGTCGACCCGGCGCGGCGGGGCGGCCGCGGCCGCATCTTCGACCCCGAGGCGTACTCCCCGCCCCTGTCGTGGGCGATCGAGGCCGCCCGCCGGGCCCCGCACGCCGCCCTCAAGATCGCACCCGGGGTGCCGCACGAGGCGATCCCGGACGACGCGGAGGCCGAGTGGATCTCCGACGGGGGCGACGTGAAGGAGGCCGTCCTGTGGTTCGGCACGGCTCCGGGCGCGCGGCGCGCGACGCTGCTGCCGGGCGGGCACTCCCTAGTCGGCGCCGGGCTGCCGGATCCGCAGGTCCGGGCAGCCGGCCGCTACCTGTACGAGCCGGACGGCGCGGTCATCCGCGCGCACCTGGTCGCCGACGTGGCGAAGGAGCTGGCCGGCGGGCTGATCGACGAGACGATCGCGTACGTGACGAGCGACGAGCTGCGGGCGACGGACTACGCGTCGGCGTACGAGATCACGGACGTCCTGCCGTTCAACGTGAAGAAGCTGAAGGCGCTGCTGCGGGAGCGGAAGGTGGGGGTCGTGACCGTGAAGAAGCGGGGCTCGGCGGTGGAGCCGGAGGAGCTCCGCAAGAAGCTCAAGCCCGAGGGGCCGAACTCCTGTGTGATCGTGCTGACGCGCGTGGCCGGGGCCCCGGCGATGCTCCTGGGGCAACCGGCACGGACGTAGCGCGGCGGCCGCCGCGCCGGGCGTCGTTGCTCCTACGCTCGCCCCATGACCGAGAACGAGATCAAGCTCAAGGCCATCGCGGCGCTCACCGCCCTGCGCGGCGGTGTCGGGACGGACTACGTCTCCAGTCTCCTCGGCGAGGTCATCCCCGACGAGTTCATGGTGCCGGTCGGCGCGGAGGCGCGCGAGGTCGGGCTCGCGGTGCTCAACCAGCTCTCCGCACCCATGAGCGCGCTGATCAGCGGCTTGATGCTGGCCTTCGAGGCGGTCGCGGACGCCTACGACGACACCGCGCCGGAGGCGCCGACGGAGGAGATCCTGCAGACCCTCGCCCTCGAACTCGCCCGCGAACCCGAATGAGGCCGCACCGGCGCCCGCCGCGGGTCGCCGGTACGTCGTATTTCCCGCCGAACGGGCGCTGCGGCGGCCGGTTCGGCGCTAGCGTGCCTCGCGTCCGGCACGGGGGATGTCCGGCGACGAGGGGCGGACGGGATGCTGAGCGAGGCACTGACGGCGGCTGCCGCGGCGGGCGGCACGGCGGTCGTACGGTCGGCGGGGACGGACGCGTGGCCCGGCCTCCGGCAGCGGGTCGCCCGCTGGTTCGGCCGCGGCGACGAGGCCCGCGAGCGCGCGGAGCTGGAACGGCTCGACCGCACGGCCCGCGCCCTGGAGGCCGCGGCGGCGTCCGGCCAGAGCGAGCGCATACGGGACCGCCAGGAGGCCGTCTGGCAGGACCGCTTCGAGACGCTGCTGGAGGGGCTCCCGGCGGAGCAACGCGATGCTGCCGCCGATGAGTTGCGGGCGCTCGTGAAGGAGCACGCGGCACCGCCGGAGCCGGCGGGACAGACGCCAGCGAGCGTCTTCCGCGGCCCGACGGCGTGCCACACGACGTGCCGGACGACGAACAGCGGCTGAATCCGCCCCTCCCCTGCGCCCGGCGACGCTACGGGCTGAGGTTCAGGGAGCGGAACCAGCGGCGGTGGGTCAGGGCGGTGGCCAGGCCGTACGCCCCTGCCGCCGCCAGAGGGGCCGTCAGGCCCCACGCGTAGGCGAGGGCCGAGCCGTTCCTGGGGGCGCCGGCCGTCGTCATCAGCTCGGTCACGATGCCGTAGCCCACCGCCAGTGCGCCCGCGCACGGCAGCAGTGACATCAGCAGCCAGAACCCCACGCGGCCGGACGCCCGGAAGGCGGCGTCGCGCACCGCGTCGCGGTCCAGGGCCGCCCACAGGCCGAGCCGCCGCCGGGCCTCCTTCCCCGTACGCAGCCCGGAGCGCAGGCCCAGCAGTGACGGGATCACCGCCCCGGCCGCCAGGATCAGGTACGCCGCCGCGTAGACGTACTCCACGCCACCCTCGGCCGCGGCCTGCAGACCGAGGACGGCGAACGTCCAGCCCAGCATGAACACGGCCGTCAGGAGCCACATCAGCAGCAGGCGGCCCGGCGACAGCGTCTTCCGTACGAGGGCGTCCAGTGCCCTCGCCCGGTCCGCCAACATGGCTTCCCTGTGCGGCCACGTGCTCAGGTGCCACGGCGGGGGCGGCGGGGGCAGTTTCGTTATACCGGCGCCCATTTACGACTCGTACAGGTTCTTCTTGCTCAGCTCGTGGACGTGGTCGTGGTCATGGGCGTGACCGTAGCTGTGGCCGTGGCCGTGACCATGACCGGGGCCGTGCTCGCGCTCCTCCGCTTCCTCCGCCGGCACGTGCGTCTCCGTCACCGGCAGCGAGCTGTCCGCCGACAGCTCCCACGACGACGCCGCACGCCCCCGCGCCACCATCTCCGCGCCCAGCGCCGCCACCATCGCGCCGTTGTCCGTGCACAGCTTCGGCCGCGGCACGCGCAGCGTGATGCCCGCGTCCTCGCAGCGCCGCTCGGCCATCGCCCGCAGGCGCGTGTTCGCCGCGACGCCGCCGCCGATCATCAGGTGGTCGACGCCCTCGTCCTTGCACGCGCGGACGGCCTTGCGCGTGAGGACGTCCACGACCGCCTCCTGGAACGACGCGGCCACGTCCGCGACGGGCACCTCCTCGCCCGCCGCCCGCTTGGCCTCTATCCAGCGGGCCACGGCCGTCTTCAGGCCGGAGAAGGAGAAGTCGTAGAGCGGGTCGCGCGAGCCGGTCAGGCCGCGCGGGAAGCGGATCGCGTCCGGGTTGCCCTCGCGGGCGTAGCGGTCGATGACGGGGCCGCCGGGGAAGCCGAGGTTCAGCACGCGGGCGACCTTGTCGAAGGCCTCGCCCGCCGCGTCGTCGATGGTCGAGCCGAGCGGGCGGACGTCGGAGGTGATGTCCGGGGCCAGCAGCAGCGAGGAGTGGCCGCCGCTGACCAGCAGGGCCATCGTCGGCTCCGGCAGCGGCCCGTGCTCCAGCTGGTCGACGCAGATGTGGGAGGCGAGGTGGTTGACGCCGTAGAGCGGCTTGCCGAGGGCGTACGCGTACGCCTTCGCCGCCGAGACGCCGACGAGCAGCGCGCCCGCGAGGCCGGGGCCCGCCGTGACCGCGATGCCGTCGAGGTCCTTGGCGCTGACGCCGGCCTCCTTCAGCGCCCGCTGGATGGTCGGGACCATCGCCTCCAGGTGGGCGCGGCTCGCCACCTCGGGCACGACGCCGCCGAAGCGCGCGTGCTCGTCCACGCTGGAGGCGACCGCGTCGGCGAGCAGCGTGTGCCCGCGGACGATGCCGACGCCGGTCTCGTCGCACGAGGTCTCGATGCCGAGGACGAGGGGTTCGTCAGCCTTGCGAGCCATGGGTCATTCCTTGCACTGCGGAGAGGGGATCGGAGAGGCGCATCACGAGGGCGTCGACGTTGCCGGGCTGGTAGTAGCCGCGGCGCACGCCGACCCCTTCGAAGCCGAAGCGTTCGTACAGGCGCTGGGCCCGGGTGTTGTCGACCCGCACTTCGAGGAGCACCTCGCGGCACTCGAAGTCGGTGGCGGCGGTCAGGAGCTCGCCCAGCAGCCGGGAGCCCAGGCCCGTGCTCCAGTGCTCCTGGGCGACGGCGATGGTCTGGACGTCGCCGGTGCCGTCGATCGCGGCGAGGCCGGCGTAGCCGACGACGCGGCCGGCTCCTTCGGCTTGTTCCGCTGCTCCGGCTTGTTCCGCTGCTCCGGCTTCACCGGCTTCTTCTGCGACCAGGTAGCGGCGCGTGGCGCCCGGGCCCCGGGCGTGCGCCAGCTCCGACCAGAACAGCCCCTTGGACCAGGCGTCGTCCGGGAACAGCGCGCGCTCCAGCTCCAGCACCGGCCCGATGTCCCACCAGCGCATCTCGCGGATACGCACGTTCGTGGTCACTTGGGGGTGACCACCTTGTAGTTCGCGGGCACCTGGGCGTCCGGGCGGCGCAGGTAGAGCGGCTGGTCGGGCAGGAACGCGCCGCCCGTGCGCAGGCGCTCCGCGGCGAGGCACGCCAGGGCGCCGGCCGACTGGTGCTCGGGCATGTCGGCCCGGACGTCCGTGAACGCGTCGGCGTAGAGCACGGCGCCCGCGCCGACGGCCGTCAGGCCGGCCAGCTTCTCGGTCAGGTCCGCCGGGCGGTCCACGGCGGGCTCGGTGACGCGCGTGCGGGCGTCGGCGTACCGCGCCCAGTAGACCTCCTTGCGGCGGGCGTCCGTCGCCACGACGAACTCGCCCTCCAGGCCCGCCTGCCCGGCCGCGTACGCGATGCCGTCGAGCGAGCACAGGCCGCGCACGGGCACGCCGAGCGCGGCGCCGAAGGTCGCGGCGGTGACGATGCCGACCCGCAGGCCGGTGTACGGGCCGGGGCCGACGCCCACCACGATGTCCGTGACGGCGTCCAGCTTGTGGCCCGCTTCGCCGAGCACCCGGTCGACGGACGGAAGCAGCAGCTCACCGTGCCTGCGCGCGTCGACCTGACGCGCTTCGGCGACGACTTCGTCGCCGTCGTGGAGGGCTACGGTGACGGCGGGCGTGGCGGTATCAAGAGCGAGCAGCAGCACACTGACAGACTACGGCGCGCGGACCGCGGCTCGCCGGGGGGCGGCGGTGCGTCGCGCCCGTGCGGGCGGCTCCGGCGGCGCGTGGCGCAGGGGGCTGCGGCGGCGCGGAGCGGGTGGCCGCGGGTGCTACGGTCACCGCAACGCCGTATGCGTATGTACGTAGGAAGAGAAGGGTGCGCAGCCGTGGCACGCAGCAGCTCGGGGGTCTTCGTGGCCGCTCTCACCGCGGCGGCCCTCGCGGGGGTCGGTTTCCTGGCCTTCCAGGCCGAGGCCGCGCCCGACAAGCCGCGGGCCGCGCAGGCGAGCGCCTCCGGCAAGGCCGAGGACAAGGGCAAAGGCAAGGACGGCGCGCAGGGCGACGGCGGCCCGGGCGACGGCTCCCGGAAGGACGAGGGCGGGGAGAAGGCCGCGCCGCCCGTTCCCGCCGGCTCCGGCACGGGGCAGCGGGTCGTCTACGCGCTCGGGCAGAAGCGGGTGTGGCTGGTCGGCGCGGACGGCAAGGCGACGCACAGCTTCGAGGTCGCGCCCAGCGCGGTGAACCCGCAGCCGGGGCCGTACAAGGTGACCTCGCGGGACGCGACGGGCACCGGCTCCGACGGCAAGGCCATCGAGCACGTGGTGCGGTTCCACAAGGACGCGGCGGGGGTCGTCTTCGGCTTCAGCGCCGCGGTGGACGGGTCGCTGCCGGATCCGGCGTCGGGCAAGAAGACGGGCGCGGTGCGGGAGAGTCCTGCGGACGGCAGGGCGATGTGGGACTTCGCCGTCAACGGCACGAAGGTGGTTGTGGTCGCGTAGGGGATTCTCCCCGGGCGCGCCCCGTCAGGGGCGCGGGGAACTGCGCGACCAGCCACGGACGGCCCGCAGCCGCAGGACGGCACACTTCCAGGGATCCGGGGCGCAGCCCGGGTTCAGGCCGCCGCGTCCCGCGTCTCCGGCGCAGTCGTCGCTTCGTCGCCCCGCGCCCCCGGCGCCGTCGGCGGCTTGGACACCGCGTCCGCCGCCGCGCAGGAAGCCAGCAGGTCGCGCATCGAGGTCGGGAGCGGGACGGGAACCGTGACCGGGACCGGGACCGACGGAGGCCGTTCCTCCGAGGAGCCGGGCTCGGCGGGCTGCGACTGCGGCTGCTCTGGTGCCGGCATGGTGCCTCCTGGGGGGCATCTGGGCAAGGTTAGGTAGACCTAACCGTGTCTCTGCCTACCATGTGACCACGCCCGCAGCCGCCGATGCAACATCTTGCCGACGGCTTGTCGGAACGTACAGCGGCGCTCGCCCGGCGTGCGTCCTCGCGCCTTCCCGGCGGGTCGGCCGGACGCCCTCCCGGCGGGTCAGCCGAGCTGCGTCAGGTCCACGCCCGACCAGCGCGCTCCCACGCCCGTCACCCGCACGCTCCGCACGTCGTCCGCGTCCTCCGCGGCGTGGGCCACGTCCGCCGCGTCCGCGGCGCTCGCACCGACCGCGCGGTGGATGACGACGTGCAGCCGGTCGTCGGACAGCTCCTCGACCTTGCCGTCGCCCCACTCCACGACGATCACGGACTCGGGGAGGGAGACGTCGAGGTCCAGGTCCTCCATCTCGTCGAGGCCGCCGGAGAGCCGGTACGCGTCGACGTGGACGAGGGCCGGGCCGCCGCCGAGGTTCGGGTGGACGCGGGCGATGACGAACGTCGGGGACGTGACGGCGCCGCGCACGCCGAGGCCCTCGCCCAGGCCGCGGGTCAGCGTCGTCTTGCCCGCGCCGAGCTCGCCCGTGAGCAGCACGAGGTCGCCGGGGCGCAGCAGGCCGGCCAGCCGGCGGCCCAGGTCCCGCATGGCGTCGGCGGTCCTGACCGTGAGCTCTGCGCTGGTCTCGGCAGGCGTCGGGGTCTTCGGGTCGGCGGCGGTCGTCTCAGGCTGGGCGCTCATATCCGCCGATGGTACGGGGCGGGGCCGCCCCGGCGCGTGTGCCCGTACGAGCCGGGCGCGTGCGCCTCGCGGCAGCCCTGCCCCCACGCGCCTCACGCCCCCGCGCGCCTCACGCCCGGCCGCGTGCTCCCGCCGCCGCGCGGCGCCCGCGGTTCAGCGCCCCGCCGTCCGCCGCCGCGGTGAGCAGGTCGGCCAGCTGGCCCGTGACGGCCTCGGGGCGTTCCAGCATCAGCAGGTGGCCGGTCTCCTCCAGGAGGAGGAGCCGGGCACCGGGCAGGGCCTCCGCTATGGCCTCGCTGTGCTCGCTCGGGGTGAGCAGGTCCTTGTCACCGGCCACGACGACCACGGGCATGCCGTCGAAGGCGCACAGCGCCTCCCGCTTCTCGTGCTCGGCGAAGACCGGGTAGAACGCCGCGACGACGTCGACCGGCGTGGCCTCGAGCAGCCGCTCCGCGAACCGCACGACCGCCGGGTCCACGTCCGCGGACCCGAAGGAGTACCACCGCAGCACGCCCGCGAAGAGGTCGGCCGTGGCGCGCCGGCCCTTCTCGACCAGCTCGGGCCGGGCCGCCATCAGCTTGAACGCCCCCGGCAGGACCAGCCGCCGCACCAGGCTCATCCCGGCGGCCGGCAGCCCGTAGGTGTTCTCCGCGAGCCCGCCCGGGGACGTGCCGAGGAAGGCCGTGCCGACGACGCGCTCGGCGATCAGGCCGGGGTACTGCGCGGCCAGCGCCATGGTCGTCATGCCGCCCATCGAATGCCCGACGAGCACCAGCGGCCCCTCGGGGGCGGCGGCGTCGATGACCGCCTTGAGGTCGCGCCCGAAGAGGTCTATGGAGACCGCGTCCGTACGGCTGCGCTCTGAGCGGCCGTGGCTGCGCTGGTCCCAGAAGACCGCGCGGACGCCGGCGGCCCGCAGGGCGGCGCGCTGGAAGTGCCAGGAGTCCTGGCTGAGGCAGTAGCCGTGGCTGAAGACGACCGTGACGGGCGGCGCGGCGGGCGTCCGGCGGCCGCCGAACAGCCGCCGGGAGGCGTCCGCCTTCTCGCCCGTCCCGCCCGGCTCGTCCACCTCGTAGTACAGCCGGGTGCCGTCCTCCGCGACCACCCGGCCCGGCGTTCCCCGCAGCGTCCCGTACGGGCCCGACGCGTCCAGGGCCAGCCGCGCCTTGCGGCGCATGCCGCGCCCGACCGTCAGCCGCTCGACCGCCACGCCGACCGCGGCTCCCGCGGCCAGGACGCCCAGGGCCGCGCCCGCGACCCCCGCGCCGCGCCGCCAGCCGCCGGCCGCACCCGCTGCGGCTCCGGCGGAGGCCACCGCCTCGATCGCCCCGGCGGCCCCGACGGCCGCCGCCGTGCCCGCGCTCCCGCTGTCACTTCCCATCGCGCGCCCCCGTGTCCCCGTTCGTCGGTATGTCCACGTCCGCGTACCCGTCGTGCTCGTGCGCCAGTCTCGTGCACCGGTCCAGGCCCGTCGTACCGCCGTACCGCCGTACTGTCGTACTGCCCGACCGCCGTACCGCCGGACCTACCCGGTGTATCCGTCCACGGTCTCACCGACGTAGACGCGCGGCACGCGATTGGAGATGCGCGTGACAACCTCGTAGGCGATGGTGCCCGTGGCACGTGCCCAGTCCTCGGCGGTCGGCTCGCCCCGGTCGCCCGGCCCGAACAGCACGGCCTCGT
Source organism: Streptomyces sp. URMC 127 (assembly GCF_051386535.1). Taxonomy (NCBI): domain Bacteria; kingdom Bacillati; phylum Actinomycetota; class Actinomycetes; order Kitasatosporales; family Streptomycetaceae; genus Streptomyces; species Streptomyces sp. URMC 127. Next base: position 7,944 of record NZ_JBPQTW010000071.1, on the reverse strand, counting down.
CGCCCGCCTCCGCCGTGTCGCCGCCCAGGTCGACCACGAACTGGTCCATGGCCACCCGGCCCGCCACCGTCCGCCACTTGCCGCCCACCAGCACCGGGCCGGTGCCGGAGCCCGCGCGCGGGATGCCGTCCGCGTAACCCAGGGGGACGAGCGCGAGGGTCGTGGGGCCGGGGGTGACGTAGTGGTGCCCGTACGAGACGCCGTGGCCGCCCGGCACCCGCTTGACCGACGCCAGGGACGCCGACAGCGTCATCACCGGCTTCAGGCCGAAGTCCTGCGGCGTGCCCACCTCGGGGCTCGGCGACACCCCGTACATGGCGATGCCCGTCCGGACGAGGTCGAAGTGCGCCTCGGGGATCGTCAGGGTGGCCGGCGAGTTGGCTATGTGCCGCACCTCGGGCTCGACGCCCTGCCGCTCCGCGTACGCCACCGCGTCCCGGAAGACCTCCAGCTGGGCCCGGATGGAGGGGTGGCCCGGCTCGTCGGCGCACGCGAAGTGCGACCAGATGCCGGTCACCTTCACGAGGCCGGCCTCCTCCGCCTCGCGCGCCACGGCGATCAGTTCCGGCCAGTCATCAGGCTGGCAGCCGTTGCGCCCCAGACCGGTGTCGATCTTCAGCTGGACGCGGGCGGGACGGCCCGCGGCCCGCACCGCTTCGGTGAGCTCCGCGAGCGCCCACACCCCGCTCACCGCCACGTCGACGTCCGCCTCGACGGCCTCGCGCCAGGGCCCGCCCGGCGTCCACAGCCAGCACATCAGCCGGCCCGTGTCCCCCGCTGCGCGCAGCGCCAGCGCCTCGTCCGGCGTGGCCGTGCCGAGCCACTCCGCGCCGGCCTCGCGAGCCGCGCGGGCGCACTGCACGGCGCCGTGGCCGTAGGCGTTCGCCTTGACGACGGCCATCAGCTGCGACCGGGGCGCGCGGGCCTTGAGCGTGCGTACGTTGGCCCGCAGCGCGGCCAGGTCGACCAGGGCACGGGCGCGCGTCGGGGTCTCGCGGGCGCGGAGCGGAGTCTCGTTCATCCACGTCAGTCTCTCAGGACGGCCGGGCGGGGCGTGAGGGGTGGGGCTCGGGCAGGGGCGCAGGGTGTCATTTCGGGAGTCGTTTCCCCGGGCATCCGGGGGCGTGAACGGCGCGCCGTTGTGAGACCGAGGGTGAGACTGAGGGCATGAGGACTGCCTACAGCGTCGAGACCGTACGGGCCGCCGAGCGCGCGCTCATGGCACAGCTCCCCCACGGCGCCCTGATGCAGCGCGCCGCCGCCGGGCTCGCCGCCGCCTGCGCCGGCCTGCTCCGGCGCGTGTACGGGGCACGGATCGCCCTGCTCGTCGGCAGCGGCGACAACGGCGGCGACGCGCTGTACGCCGGCGCCCGGCTCGCCCGGCGCGGCGCCGGGGTGACCGCGGTGCTCCTGAACCCGGAGCGGGCCCACGCCGAGGGGCTCGCGGCGCTGCTCGCGGCGGGCGGGCGCGTCGCCTCCGCCGAGGCCGCGGACCGGGCCGTGCGCGGCGCGGACGTCGTGATCGACGGGATCGTCGGCATCGGCGGCCGGGGCGGGCTGCGCCCGGACGCGGCCCAGCTCGCCCGCGCCGCGTCGGACGGCGGCGCGGTGATCGTCTCCGTCGACCTGCCGAGCGGCGTCGACGCCGACACCGGCGAGGTGCGGGGCACGGCGGTGCGCGCCGACGCGACGGTCACCTTCGGCGCGTACAAGCCCGGCCTGCTCATCGACCCGGCGCGCGAGCACGCGGGCGCGCTGCGGCTCGTCGACATCGGCCTGGCCGCGGAGCTGCCCGCCCGGCCGGACGCCGAAGCCCTGCAGCATGCGGACGTCGCGGCGCTGCTGCCGCGGCCGGCGGCGGAGAGCGACAAGTACCGGCGGGGCGTCGTCGGCGTCGTCGCGGGCTCGGCCAGCTACCCCGGCGCGGCCGTCCTCGCCGTCGCGGGCGCCCTGCACGGCGGCGCGGGCGCGGTCCGCTACGCGGGCCCGGCGGCGGACGCCGTGATCGCCCGCTTCCCCGAGACCCTCGTCTCGTCCGGCCCTCCGTCGAAGGCGGGCCGCGTCCAGGCCTGGGTCGTCGGCCCCGGCCTCGGCGACGGCACGGACGCCCGGCAGGCGCTTGAGGACGTCCTGGCCTCGGACGTCCCCGTCCTCGTGGACGCGGACGGGCTGCGCCTGATGTCACCGGACGCGGTACGGGCCCGGACGGCGGAGACCGTCCTGACCCCGCACGCGGGCGAGGCGGCCGCGCTGCTGGGCGTCTCGCGCGAACGGGTCGAGGCCGGGCGGCTGGCCGCGGCCCGCGCCCTGGCCGAGCGCTTCGGCGCCACGGCCCTCCTGAAGGGCTCCACCACCGTGATCGCAGCCGCCCCGGGCAGCCGCGGTCACCACACGGTGCGGGTCAACCCGACGGGCACGCCGTGGCTGGCGACGGCGGGCAGCGGCGACGTCCTCTCGGGCCTCACGGGCTCCCTGCTGGCGGCGGGCCTGAGCGGCCGGGACGCGGCGTCGGTGGGGGCGTACCTGCACGGCCTGGCGGCACGCGAACTGGGCGAGGCACCGCTGACGGCGGTGGGCGTGGCGGAGGAACTGCGGGGGGTGTGGAGGGACGTGCTCACTGCTGCGGGGTGACGTCAGTTGCGGGCCCCGGGAGCCACTCGTTCGAGAGGAATCCGGGAGAATGACATATGGGTACGGGTACGTACCCATACCCTTCCTTCGTGCTGAACAGAGGATTACCCATGGCAGACGCGAACATCCGCATTCCCGTCGATGCCCGTAACCGCCTCGCCGAGGTCGCCGCGGCGGAAGGCATGTCGCTGCGTGCCTATCTCTCCCGCCTTGCCGACGAGCTCCTCACCCCTGCCGAGCGCGCCGAGCAAGCCGAACGAGCCCGTCGCGTGCTGCGCGAGTGGAACGGCTACGACCCCAGCCGGGACGAGGAAGAACGGCTCGACGCCGAACTGGACCGGCGGCTCTCCGAGGCCGCGCGGTGAGCGACCAGCTGCACATCGTCCTCGACCACACGGCCATGGTGGCCGCCGGCCGCGGCAATGCCGTCGCCTCCCGGCTCATCCACCGCGCGCACATGGAAGCGGGATGGCACTTGTACGCACCGGCCTGCGCACTGGTCGAGGCCGACCGGGCCCGTCCCGGCACGGCCGAGCACCTCGCCGCGCTCCCCGGCGTCACCGTCCTCGACCTGGACCTGCCGGCGGCGCTGGCCATTGCGAGCAGCGGCACCTGGGCCGACGCACACACCCGGCACGCCGCCGAGCCGAACCCCGAGCGACCCGGCGGGGCGTTCGTCGCCACGGCGGAGCCCGGACGCTGGGAGGGGGAACTCGTGCGGGTGCTCGACATCAACCCTTGAGCGGCCGCGGACGTACAGCTGGGCGGAGGGACGTGCTCACTGGCGGTGGGTGATGAGGGTCAGGTCGGAGCCTTCGGCCAGGGCTTCCTGGTTGATGACCGGGCCCGGGTGGCGGACGACGAGCTTCGCCGGGCCCAGGGCCGCGAGAGGTGCCAGGTCGAGGGGGGCGCCGTCCGCGAGCACCGGGTCGATGAGGCGGAGCTCCTTGAGGCCGGGGTACGCGCGCGGCACGTCGCCCAGGCCGGCCGTGCCGTACGCCTCGGTGAGGTTGAGCGTCTCCACCTGCGGGACGCACCCGTACTGCGTCAGGAGTCTCAGGTCCTCCCCCCAGATCCGCAGGGTCCGCAGGGCCGGCAGGGACGGCAGGGCGAAGGCGCTCCGGTAGCCGGTGCCGGCGCGGAACGCCAGTTCCTCCAGCGCCGGGTGCCCCTCCAGGCCCCAGAAGCTCGTGACCATGCACGGGCCCGACCCGAGGTTCAGGTAGCGGAGCTTCGGGGGCAGGGACAGCTCCAGGGAGCGCAGCGAGGCCGTCGCCGCCCGGCCGGACAGGGTCAGCTCGCGCAGCTCCGGCATGCGCCGCATGGTGCCGAAGTCGTGGAAGTGCTCGGCCAGCCACACGTGCAGGCTCTCCAGGGCCCGTACGTCCAGCGCGTCCAGGTGGAGAAGACGCCCGAAGTCGACGACCCGCAGGCCCCGCAGCGGCGGGCAGTCGCGCAGCACCCGCAGGTCGACCGTCTCCCCGTGCCCCCAGAAGGTGACGTGGCTGAGCACCGGCGTGGCCAGGTCCGACAGGTCCCCGCCGACCGGCCAGTCCCGCAGCTGCACCCGCGGCCGCCCGCCGAGCCGCTTGAGCGCCGCGAGGTGCTCCTCCGTCTTCGCGACGAACTCCAGCGCCTCGTACGCCTCCCCCTCGTACGCCAGCCGGCCGATGACCGCCTCCGCGTAGGGCTCGGTGGGGAAGCGGTCCCAGGCCCAGGCGAGCTGTGCGCGCACCTGCTGGTGCGGATGGTCCACGTACTGCGCGAGCAGCGGCACCGCCTTCTCGTCGGCGACCGTCGTCGCCGCGACGACCACCGCGTGCGCGACCTCGTCCGAGAGCCCCTCCGGCCCGGGGAGCAGGTCCAGCACCACCTGTCCCGCCGTCGCGAGCTCCTTCGCCGCTTCCAGGTCCCGCGGCGGTACGAGCTCCCCCGCCGCCTTCTCCACCCGCGCGCGGACCTCCCAGTCGACCTCCGTGGCCTGTTCGAGGCAGGCGGCGGCGAGGAGGTGGAGGCGGGCCCGGTGCGCCGGTTCGCTGTCGCCCCGCTGCAGCAGCATCCGCAGGAGCTCCGCGCGGGCCCGCGGCGGGGCGTGCCCGACGGCCATCCGCAGCACGTCCTCCCACTGGCTGTCGTGCGCGTGGTTGACGAGGACGTCGAAGTCCCAGTCGTCCACGGCGGCCTGGGCGCCCAGGTAGTCCTGGAAGGTGCGGTGGATGAAGTCGAGGGTCTCGGTCGTGGGGCGGCGCAGCAGGCCGCTGCGCAGGACGAGGTGGCGCAGGATGTCCTCGGCGCTGCCGCGGGCGGCCACGGCGGGCATGGCGGGGAGGGCCCGGTCGAGGATCTCGACGGCCTTGTGCCACTCGATGACCGTGCGGCCGTTGCGGATCAGCCAGTAGGCGATCTTCTGCAGGAGGGCGACCTGCTGGGCGTGCTCCAGCTCGGGCCCGTCGTCGCCGACGACGACGCCGCGCTCGCGGTCGCGCCGTACGAGGAGCAGCTCCAGCGCGGCGCGGTAGAGCTCCATGCGGCCGTGCGGGAGATAGCCCTTGCGGGAGCGGTTCAGAGCGCAGATCAGCGCGCACATCAGCGGGTTGGTGGCGAGCACGCCGAGGTCGCGCTTGGTGACGACGGCCGTGGTGAGGGCGTCGCGGAAGGCGCGCAGGGGCTCGTGGTGACGGGCGCCCGCGGCGTCGTGCCAGCGGTCGATGAAGGACAGGACGTCGCCGCGGCTCATGGGGAGCAGCTCCAGCTCGGTGAAGCCGGCGTCGGCGAGCCAGCCCTCCCGTACGGCGGAGGGCCGGGTGGTGATGACGTAGCGGGCGTCGGGGTAGGCGGCGAGGAGGTCCTTGACCCAGGTGAGGGTGCGGCGGCGGTCTGCCTCGGGGACCTCGTCCACGCCGTCGATCAGCAGCAGCGCCGTGCCTTCGGTGAGCCGGCGGGTCGCCCAGCCCTGTGCGGCGGGCAGGCCGGCGAGCGGGCCGGCGGCCGCGGCCAGGAACTCCTCGGGCTGCGGGAGTTCGCCGCGGCGGATGAGCGTGCGGAGGGGGAGGGTGATCGGCATGCAGCCGCTGAGGTGGCCCAGGCCGGGCGGCAGGTCACCGCGGGCGGTGATCGTGGCGAGCCACTGCAGCAGCGTCGTCTTGCCGGAGCCGGCGGCGCCGCGCAGCAGGACGCGGCGGCGGCCGGCCAGGGCCTCCTCGGCGCGCTTGGCGGAGGGCGTGGAGTTCCCGGCGGCCCACTCGTCCGGGACGCGCGCCGCGCCGCGGCCGCCGTCGCCCCGCGCGCCGCCTCCGGTGAGTTCGAGGCTCAGGTACGCGGCGTCCAGCGGCCAGGTCTCGCCCTCGCCGTCGGAGAGGGTCAGCCCGATGATCGTCAGTTCGCCGGACTTCTCGACGACGTAGCGGCGCAGGCGGCGCTCGAACTCCTCGATCTCCAGCTGGCGCGGGGAGGCGAGGGAGCGGGACTCCGGCTTGTGCCCGGCGAGCAGGCAGGCGCTGAGGAAGGCGAAGTCCTGCCAGAGCGTGGCCGACGGGGTGACCGTGAGACGGCCGTGCCGCCAGCCCTGCGGGTCGGCGCAGACCACGCCCGCGAGCAGGCCGTCCACGAAGACGGCGGCGCCGGACATGCCCGCCCAGGGCGAGCCGCCGTCGCCGGGCGGCAGCGGCGCGCCGTGCTCGCTGTCGAGCACGTGCCGGCCGCTGAGCAGATTGCTGCCGGGCTTGAGGGAGCCGACGACCTGCTCGGTGTCGAGCTCACCGGCGGCGTCCCGCTGGACGTGCGGAAAGCCGACGGCCTGGGCGCCGGGCCAGACCCTCAGGTCGTAGGCGCGCCCCCAGACGAGGGGCTCCAAGGCCGCGGCGACGTCCTCGGGGACGAGGTCGCGCTCGCCGGCGAGGAGGGCGACGTCGCACCGCCGGTTGTCGTCGCGCGCCCAGACCACCCTGCAGCGGACCTGGCCGGTCCCGCCGGGGACGATCGCGCGGGGGTTCGGGCAGTCGCCGACCACGTGTGCGGCGGTCAGCACGAGGTTCGGGGCCAGGAGGTAGCCGCTGCCCTGGCTGCGTCCGAAAACCGCTGCGATGCGTTCCTTCGCCGGGTGCACGCGTATTCCCTCCGACGACGCCGTATCCCCTCCGGCGCCGCATCCCCTCCGACGGCGTTTCCGGCGACCGACGATACGTCAGGGAGACGGTTCGAGCAGTGTGTTCCGCCAATGCGGGGAGCCGGGCGCGATGGTGCTCGTCGCGTCGCCCGCATGATGAAGAAGCGCATGGCCACGGACTCCGGCAGTGACGACGAGCACAGGGAACGCCTTCGCGAGAGGTTCCTCACCGCTGCGGGGGAAGTGCTGGAGGGGTACGGAGAGTTGATCGACGCGATCGAGGCGTCCCCGGCTCGTTGAGCCGCCGAACGCCGCGGCCGATTCCCGCCGGATTCGGGCCGCCCGAATGACCATGCTGGCGCACATGAACACGAACGACCGCAGCGACCTCAGCAGCAAGGCTCCCCTCTCCGACTCCGGCAAGGGCCCCCTCTCCGGCAAGGCCGCCCTCGTCACCGGCGGCAGCCGCGGCATCGGTGCCGCCATCGCCCGGCGGCTGGCCGAGGCGGGTGCCGACGTGGCGCTGACGTACGAGCGCAGCGCCGGGCTCGCCACCGCCGTGGCCGGCGAGATCGAGGCCGGCGGGCGGCGGGCCCTGGCCGTGCGGGCCGACAGCGGTGACCCCGGCGCCGTCACCGGCGCCGTCGACCGGGCCGCCGAGGCGTTCGGCCGGCTCGACATCCTGGTGAACAACGTGGGCCTGTTCCCCGTGGGAACCGTCGAGGACCTGGGCGCCGAGGAGTTCGACCGCACGGTCGCGGTGAACGTCCGCGCGCCCTACCTCGCGGCCCGGGCGGCCGCCCGCCACATGACCGACGGCGGCCGCATCATCAGCATCGGCAGCAACATCGCCGGGCGTACGGTCTTCCCCGGCCTCACCCTCTACTCCCTCACGAAGACCGCCCTCACCGGCATGACCAAAGGCCTCGCCCGCGACCTGGGCCCGCGCGGCATCACCGCCAACCTGGTCCACCCCGGCCCCACGAACACCGACGCCAACCCGGCGGACCCCGCGCACAACCCGAACGCGGACACCATCCGCGGGTTCACCGCCCTCGGGCGGTACGCCGAGCCGGACGACATCGCGGCCGCGGTCGTCTACCTGGCGGGCGACGGGGGCCGGTATGTGACGGGCGCGTCGATCGAGGTGGACGGAGGGTTCACGGCGTGAGGGAACGGGGGCGCGCCCCGGGCGCCGGCACCCGGCG
>NZ_JBPQTW010000070.1:0-29536 GCF_051386535.1 Streptomyces sp. URMC 127 | reverse complement strand
GCCCGGCGACGTCCTGCACGCCCTCCTGCACCACGACCCCGGCAACGACGACTGGATCGTCGTCCGCACCTCCCGGCTGCCGCGCAGCCTCCTCGGCATCGGCGCCGGCATCGCCCTCGGCCTGTCCGGCGCGCTCATGCAGGCCCTCACCCGCAACCCGCTCGCCGACCCCGGCCTCCTCGGCGTCAACGCCGGTGCCGCGGCTGCCGTCGCCGGCGCCACGGCCCTGCTCGGCCTCGGCAGCTTCACCTCCTACGTCTGGTGCGCGCTGCTGGGCGCGGCCGTCGCCGCCGCGGCCGTCCACCTGCTCGGCACCCGCGGCCGCTCCCGCGCCACGCCCGTACGGCTCGCGCTCGCGGGCACGGCCGTCACCGCCGTCCTCACCGCGGTCGTCAACGGCCTGATCCTGCTCGACCCGCTCGCCCTCAACCGCCTGCGGTTCTGGCAGATCGGCACCCTCGCCGGCGCCGACGGCGCCCTCGCCCGGCAGGTGCTGCCCTTCCTGGCCGCCGGCGCCGTACTGGCCGCCCTGCTGGCCCGGCCGCTCAACGCGCTGGCCCTCGGCGACGACAGCGCCCGCGCGCTCGGCGCCCACCCCGGCCGCACACAGTTCGCGACGATGGCCGCGATCACCCTGCTGTGCGGCGCGGCCACCGCCGCAGTCGGCCCGATCGCCTTCGTCGGCCTGGCCGTCCCGCACGTGGCCCGCCTGATCACCGGCCCCGACCAGCGGTGGGTCCTGCCCTACAGCGCCGTCCTCGCCGCGGCCCTGCTGCTCGCCTCCGACATCCTCGGCCGCGTCGTGCTGCGCCCGCAGGAGCTGGAGGCCGGCGTCGTCACCGCGTTCCTCGGGGCGCCCCTGTTCATCGCACTCGTCCGCCGCAAGAGGATCAGCGAACTGTGACCAGCCGTACCCCGCTTGTGCGTCTCGCGCGTCGCCGTCCGGCCGGGCAGCCGCCGGGCACGCCCCCGCGGACCACGCGCCTGCGCACCCTGCGCTTCGGCCTGCCGGGCCGCACCGGCCGCACCGGCCGACCCGGCTTGTCCCTGCGCTGGGACCCGCGTGCCGCCGCCGTCTGCGCTGCCCTCCTCCTCGCCGCGGCCGCGGCCGGCGTGTGGACGCTGACGACCGGTGACTTCCGCATCCCCGTCTCCGACGTCCTGCGCGTCCTCGCCGGCGACGGCAACCCCGCGTACACGTACATCGTCCAAGAGCTGCGGCTGCCCCGGCTGCTGACGGCCCTTCTGACGGGCGCCGCGCTCGGCCTGTCGGGAGCCCTCTTCCAGAGCGTCGCCCGCAACCCCCTCGGCAGCCCCGACGTCATCGGCTTCACCGTCGGCTCCGCCACCGGCGCGCTCGTCGCCATCCTCGTGCTGAGCGCCGGCGCGGTCCCGGTCGCCGTCGGATCCGTCGCCGGCTGCGCGGTCACCAGCGCCGCCGTCTACCTGCTCGCGTGGCGGCGCGGCGCGGCCGCCTTCCGGCTCGTCCTCGTCGGCATCGGGGTGAGCGCCCTGCTCTCCTCGGCCAACGCCTACCTGATCGCCAAGGCGTCGTTCACCGACGCCCAGAGCGCCCAGGTCTGGCTCACCGGCAGCCTCAACGGCCGCGGGTGGCAGCACGTTTCGACGATGGCGGCCGCGCTCGCCGTCCTCGCCCCCGCGGCCCTGCTCCTCGCCCGGCCGCTGCGCATGCTGGAGATGGGCGAGGACACCGCCTCCGCGCTGGGCGTACGGGGCGAGCGGGCCAAGGCCGGAGCGCTCGTGACGGGCGTGGGGCTGACGGCGCTCGCCACGGCGGTCGCGGGACCCGTCCCGTTCGTCGCCCTGGTGGCCCCGCAGGTCGCGCGCCGGCTGACCCGCGCCCCGGGCCCGGGCCTCCTGCCGTCCGCCGTGCTGGGGGCGCTGGTGCTCGCCGTCAGCGACGTCACCGCGCAGCGGATGCTGGCCCCCACGCAGCTTCCCGTGGGGGTCCTGACCGGTGTCGTCGGCGGCTGCTACCTGGTGTGGGTGCTCGCCCGGCAGTGGCGCGCCGGCCAGGGCTGAGCCGGTCCGCCGCCCTCGGTGAGCGGGCCCGCGGCGAGCGTCCGGGCGAAGACGCGGGAGCCGCGGGCGGGGTCCAGCGCCGCCGCCCACGCGCGCGGTGCCCGCGCCGTGTCGGTCTCCCGGAAGCCGCCGCGGACGAAGGCCTCGCCGCCGCCGGTCGTGGCCGCGAACACCTCGGTGACCGACCCGGCGGCGGCGTGCAGCAGCAGCGCCTCCAGCAGCCGCGACCCGACGCCGCGGCGCTGCCGGCCCTGCCGCACGCAGAAGTTGTGCAGCACGCCCGCCGTGCCGGTGACCGCGAGGCCGCCGGCGGGGAACGTACGCAGGGCGACGCACCCTTCGAGGAGCCCCGCAGGGTCCTCCGCGTTCTCCGCGACGAAGAACTCCGCGAACCTGGCCGCGTACACCTGCGGCGTCCGGCGGCGCAGGGCGCCCGTCCGCATGAAGGGTTCCGACAGGGCGTAGAGCGCGGGGGCGTCGGCGGCCCGCGCCCTGCGTACGACGCCCGGCGCGGGGACCGGCCGGCCTTCGCGCGTGCGGACCATCAGCGGACCCAGCCTCATAGAGGGCTCCCGTTCCTCACGTTCACCTAAGAAAGTGAGGTAAGCCTAACCTAACTAAATCTTGCTCCGGAGGGAGGGGGAAGCCCGTCAGGGGAACCGGGCGGCGTGCTCCGCGTACGGCCCCACCGCGGCAGCGCTCCTGTCGCGGACCGTACCGTGGCCCCATGAGTACCCTGAGCTTCGACCGTTGCTGCAGCGAAATCACCGCGCAGACCGACCTGTTGAGAGCACACGTCAAGGGCGCTGACATGCGGGCCCGCGTGCCCTCCTGCCCCGGCTGGAACCTCGGGCAGCTGCTGCGCCACATCGGCGGCACCCACCGCTGGGCCGAGGAGGTCGTCCGCACCCGGGCCGCCGGGCCCGTCCCCGACGACCTGGTCGGCGACGCCGCCCTCGCCCGTTACACCGACGAGGACGGCGCCTTCCTCGACGCGTGGCTCGCCGACGGCGCCGCCCGGCTCGCCCGGACGCTGCGCGAGGCCGGGCCCGGCGCGGAGGTGTGGTCGCCCTCCGAAGAGCGCTCGGCGGCCTTCTGGGCGCGCCGCATGACGCACGAGACGGCCGTCCACCGGGCCGACGCCGCGCTGACCACCGGCGCGGACTACCGGCTGGACGAGGAGGTCGCGCTCGACGCCCTCGACGAATGGATGACGTTCGCCTCCTACGCCGAGGCCGCCGAGACCCCGCCCGGCGGCCCCGCGCTGCTCGGGCCCGGCCGCACGCTCCACTTCCACGCCACCGGCGCCGCACCGGGCACGACCGCGGGGGAGTGGCTCGTCGACCTCACCGGCGACACCGCCCGCTGGAGCCGAGCCCACGGCAGGGCCGCCGTCGCCGTGCGCGGCACGCTCACCGAGCTCGTCCTGTTCGTCTACCGGCGCCCCACGCCCAGCGGCACCGGCGGTGTGGAGATCCTCGGCGACGAGCCCCTGCTCGACCTGTGGCTGGAGCGCTCGGGCTTCTGGCTGAAGTGAGGGCGCCGGGCGCGGCCGGCAGGCGCTGCGGTTGCGGGGGCCCGGCACCGGCCGGAGGGTGGAATCCGGCAGAACCCCTTCAATCGCACACACAAGGGAGGCCTCGTCATGGCCAAGGGCAAGGGCAAGGCGAAGCAGATCAAGGGCAAGCTCAAGGAGACCGCGGGCGACGCGACCGGCAACAAGCGCATGGAGGCCGAGGGCCGGGCCGAGAAGGTGTCGGGCAAGGTGCAGGAGTCCGCGGAGAAGGCCAGGAAGAACCTGGGCGGCCGCTGAGGCTCCCGCAGCCGCGCGCCGGCCCCGGCCGGCGCGGCGGTGTCCGGGCCGGTGCCGAGCTCCCTCCGGGGGTGCTCGGCACCGGCTTTGCCGTGCAGCCGGCCTTGCTGTGCCACCGGCCTTGCCGTGCCTCCGGGGCGCCGGACTGCGGGCCCGCAACATCCAACTCGCTTGCGCGCGGCGGAACTCGGGTTCCCCGCATTCCCTGATCGGCTGAACCCGGCCCACGTCCGCGCATACCCCGCCCGCCGCGGGTAGTCACGACGCCATGTGGAAGCGTCTCTGTGTCCGTGTGTCCGGCGTCGTGGCCGGAGTGTTCCTCGCCTTCTTCCCCGCCGGGACGGCCCAGGCCCACCCGGCCGATCCCGCCCGGTCCGGCCTGTTCCCGCCGTCTCACGGCAACGGCTGTTCCGCCCAGATCACCTTCCCCTCCGGGGTGTACCGCGTCCCCCACCGCTCCGCCAGCTGAGCGACGAGGAACAGGCCCCGGCCGCCCTCGTCCTCCGCCGCGGCGTAGCGCAGGTGGGGGGAGGTGCTGCTGCTGTCGGCCACCTCGCAGATGAGGGCGCGGTCGCGCAGCAGGCGGACGCGGACCGGGCCCGAGGCGTGCCGGATGGCGTTGGTGATGAGCTCGCTGAGGATCAGCTCGGTGGTGAACGCCGCCTCGTCCATGTCCCAGTCGGACAGCTGCTGCGTGACGTCGGCGCGGGCCCGCGAGACGACCGCGGGGTCGGAGGGCAGCTCCCACTCGGCCGAGCGGTCGGCCGCAAGGCGGCGGGTCCGGGCGACGAGGAGGGCGATGTCGTCCCGCTGCCGCGCCGGCAGCAGGGCACCGATCACCGCGTCGCAGGTCTCCTCGGGCGTGCGCCCCGGGTGGGCGAGGGTGTCGCGGAGGATCGCGAGGCCCGCGTCGATGTCCCGCTTGCGGTCCTCGATGAGGCCGTCCGTGTAGAGCACGAGGCTGCTGCCCTCGGCCAGCTGCAGCTCGCCGGCCTCGAAGGGCAGCCCGCCGAGGCCGAGCGGCGGCCCCGCGGGCAGCTCGGGGAACTCGACCGTCCCGTCGGGGCGGACGAGCGCCGGCAGGGGGTGCCCGGCCCGGGCCATGGCGCACACGCCCGTGGCCGGGTCGTAGATCGCGTACAGGCAGGTGGCACCGGCGATCGAGGCCTCCTCGTCCGTGCCCGCGGACTCCTGGTCGATGCGGCCGACGAGCTCGTCGAGGTGCCCGAGGAGCTCGTCCGGCGGCAGGTCCAGCGCGGAGAAGTTCTGCACGGCCGTACGGAGCCGGCCCATCGTGGCGGCGGCGTGCAGGCCGTGGCCGACGACGTCGCCGACGACCATGGCGACGCGCGCACCGGGCAGCGGGATGACGTCGAACCAGTCGCCGCCCACCCCCGCCTGGGCCGGCAGGTAGCGGTAGGCGATGTCGAGGGCGTTCTGCTCGGGCAGGCCGCGCGGCAGCAGGCTGTGCTGCAGCGTGACCGCCATGGCGTGCTCGCGCGTGAAGCGCCGGGCGTTGTCGATGCACACCGCGGCGCGCGCCGCCAGCTCCTCGGCCAGCGACAGGTCGTCCTCCTCGAAGGTGGCGCTGTCCGCCGTCCGCCAGAAGTTGGCGATGCCCATCAGCACACCCCGGGCCTTGAGCGGCACGGTGATCAGGGAGTGGAAGCCGTAGTCCAGTATCGCCTGCGTCCGCTCCACGTCCTGGGTGCGCCAGCCGGACGAGACCGCGAGGTCCGGCACGAGGACGGCCTTCCCGCTCATGAAACCCGTGGCCTGCGGCGTGGGCGGGGCGAACCGGTGCAGCTCGCCCGCCCGGTAGAGGGGGTGGTCGTCGCGGACGCCGCCGAGCGCCACCCGGCGCAGCTCCGGCGCTTCGGCGCCCACCCCGAACCGGGGCTCGTCGCCGCGCAGGACCGGCTCGGCGAGGTCGACGGTGGCGTAGTCGGTGAACCGGGGGGAGGCCACCTGCGTGAGCTCCTCCGCGGTGCGCTGCACGTCCAGGGTCGTGCCGATGGCCACGCTCGCGTCGTACAGCAGCTTGAGCCGCTCGCGGGCCGCCTCGGCCTTGCCCGCCAGCGCGCGCAGCTCGGTGGAGTCGCGCAGGGTGGCCACGCTGCCGGGCGGGCCGCCCCGGCGGTCCGTGGGCCGGTTGTTCACCGCGAGCAGCCGGTCCCCCACGGGCAGCACCTCGTCGTTGGCGAGCCGGCGGGACCCCAGCAGCTCCGCCATCCGCGGGTCCAGGTCGAGCCCGGCGACCGGCCGCCCCTCCACGTCCGGCGGCAGGCCGAGGAGCCGGCGCGCCTCGTCGTTGGCGAGCAGGACCCGGCCGTCGTCCCCGACGATGACGACGCCCTCGCGCACCGCGTGCAGGACCGCGTCGTGGTGTTCGTACATCCGGGTCATCTCGGACGGGCCCAGGCCGTGCGTCTGGCGCCGCAGCCGCCGGCTGACCAGGGCCGCCCCGCCCGTCGCCAGGGTGAGCGCGGCGCCGCCGGCGGCGAGGACGAGCGGCAGCTGCCGGTCGACGGCGCTGCTCACCGAGCTGACCTTGAGGCCGGACGAGACGAGGCCGACGACGTTGCCGTGGTCGTCCTCCACGGGGACCACGGCCTGCACCTCCTCGCCGAGGGGGCCGTGGACGCTCTCGACGGTGACGTGCCCGGCCTGCGAGGGCGCGATGGTGCCGATGAACTGCTTGCCGATGAGCTCGGGCCGGGGATGGGTGTAGCGGAGGCCGTCCCGGTCGGTGACGACGATGAAGTCGACCCCGGCCTCCTTGCGGGCGGCCTCGGTCAGCGGCTGGAGCACCTTGCTGGGGTCCGGTCCGCGCAGGGTCCCGACCAGGCCGGGGCTGTGGGCGAACGTCTGCGCGGCGGCGAGCGATCGGTCGCGCGCCGCCTGGAACCTGTCGCTCCGCGCCTGGAGTACCAGCGTGACCACCGCGGCGACGACGAGCAGCAGGACGATCAGCAGCTGCAGCAGGAACATCTGACCGGCGACACTGCGGCTGCGCGCCAGCGACCGGATGCGTCCGGCCGACGGCATCCGTGAGCCGTGGCGCGACTGCCGCGGCTCCCGCCTGCTGTCTCGGCGCCGACCGGTGAACCAGCGGCCCGAGGGCCCCGAGGAGCGGTCCCGGATTCGGGCCATATCCCATGTCTACCCCGCGCTCTTCCGCAGCGCGAACGGGAGCGCACCCGCCGTCACCCTGCGTAGCGGCCGTACCGCCCGGCGGGCCGCCGCCGTCGCCGCGCCCGGAGCCGCCTCGGCGGTCGTGGCCGGGACCGGCTCGGCACCCCACCCTCCGCCTCCCGGGCGGCACGGGCCGGACGGGCCGCGCCCCCGCCGGCGCGGAGGTCAGTGCCCCCGGAACCGCGGCCACTCGCCGTCGAGCAGCGCCGTGACGCCGTGCCGCATGTCCTGTGAGGCGACGCCCTCGGCGAAGTCCCGGCGCTCCAGCTCCAGGTGCTCGGCGAGCCCGGTCGACAGGCTGCTGTCGAGCAGCCGTTTGGCGCTGCGGACGGCGTGCGGCGCGGCGTCCGCCAGCTCGCGCAGGCGCGCCAGGCCCGCCCCGACCAGCTCCCGCGGCTCCACCACGGCGCTCACGATGCCCTCGCGCTGCGCCTGAGCCGCACGGAGCACCGGCTGCTCCAGCAGGAGGGACAGCGCGCGCGGATAGCCGACCACCCGGGGCAGGAACCACGCCATCCCCGCGTCGGTGGACGCGCCGATCGCCCCGTACGCGAAGTGGAACGAGGCGCGCCGCGACGCCAGGCGGAAGTCGCAGGCGAGGGCGAGCGAGAAGCCCGCCCCCGCGGCCTGGCCGTTCACGGCGGCCAGCACCGGGCAGCCGATGGACCGTACGGTGAGCACGACGTCCGAGAGCAACGACGTCAGACGATCGCCGTAGGCGGCGGCGTCGAAGGAGTCGCTCGACAGGGCCCGGTGGTACGCGCGGACGTCCCCGCCGAGCGAGAACGCCTTCCCGGCCCCGGTGATCAGCACGCCGCGCAGCGCGGTTTGCGCCGCCAACTCCCGCAATGCGGAACGCAGCTCCGTGAGCAGCCCGGCATTCATGGCATTACCCGTCGCGGGGCGGTTCAGGGTCAGCAGGGCGATCCCGTCCTGCGTTTGCACTTGCACGCACGGCGATTCCACTGGTCCGGTACATGCCGAATCCGCCGTCGCGGCCGCCGAATTCTCTTCCATGGACGCGAGGTTAGACACGACGTCTGTAGCCGACAAGCAGTCAAGAACAACTAGTGACTTTCCAAGATCACCGTTCTATGGTCCAGACAGCAGCGTCCGCAAGGTCCTGCCGAACAGCGCTGCCCGCAACGGGGGAAATGCATGTCGCGCAACGCTCAGCCCTGTCCGGATTCCCTGACCGAGCACGTCCCGGCCCCGGCCGGGAGCGTTCCCGCGCCGGCCGGGCGCCCGCACGCACCCCGCCCCGGCGGATCGGCCCTCGTGACCGGGGCGTCCCGCGGCATCGGCGCCGCGATCGCCTACGCCCTGGCGGCCGACGGCTGGCCGGTCACCTTCTGCTACCGCCGCGACGAGGCGGGGGCGAAGGAGGTCGTGGCGGCGATCGAGCAGGAGGGCGGCACGGCCCTCGCCGTCCGCGCCGACGTCACCGACCCGGCGGCCGTCGAAGCGCTCTTCGCCGCCGCGGAGGCCCGCAACGGCCCGGTCCTCGTCCTTGTCAACAACGCCGGCATCCGCGCCGACCAGGTCTTCTCGGCCATGGAGGAGACCGACTGGCAGCCGGTGCTCGACACCAACCTCGGCGCCGCCTACCGCACCACGCGCCGGGCCCTGCCCGGCATGACGAAGGCCCGCTTCGGCCGCATCGTCAACATCGGCTCCGTGCTCGGCCGGCAGTCCCTGCCCGGGGTGGCCAACTACGCCGCCGCCAAGGCCGGGCTGGAAGGGCTCACCCGGTCCGTCGCGATCGAGACCGCCCGCCGCGGCATCACCGTCAACGCCGTGGCCCCCGGCCTGGTCGAGACCGGCCTCGTCAGCGACGTCGAGTACCTCAGACGCTCCGCGCGCACCGCGATCCCCGCGCGCCGGGCGGCACAGCCCGCCGAAATCGCGGCGTGCGTCCGCTTCCTGGCCTCGCCCGGCGCCGGATACGTCACCGGCACCACCCTGACGGTCGACGGCGGGCTCTCCGCGGCGGCGTTCGTCCCGCAACTGCCCCATGGCTGATTCCCGTCGTTTCCACCGCTTCCCGCCACCGTAATTTCCTGCCCCTTTTCCTTTACTCGCCCGTGCGACAGCGAATCGGAGAGTTCCGCATGACCACTGCGCCCGACCGTGCCTCCCTGACGGCATTCGTCACCGAGTCACTGACCGATTTCGGTGCGGAACCGGACCTCATCACCCCGGACGCCACTTTCGAGGACCTGGAGATCGACTCTCTCGACCTCGTGGAACTCGGCCAGGCCGTGAAGCGGCGTTTCGGCATACAGGTCCGGCCCAAGGACATGGACGGCGTCAAGACCGTCGGAGAAGCCCTCGACGCCATCTTCCGTACCGCGGGGATCTGATGGCCGCTCGCGCGGTGGCCGTCACCGGTGCGGGCGCGGTCACCTCCCTCGGCACCGGCACCGGCCCGCTCCACCGGCGGGCCGTGGCCGGCGAGAGCGCCTTCGCCGCCGGCGAGGGCCGCTGCACGGACTTCGACCCCGCCCCCGCCCTGTCACGGCGCGAGGCACGCCGCACCGACCGCTTCTGCCAGTTCGCCCTGGTCGCCGCCGCGGAGGCGCTGACCGGGGCCGGCTGGGACGGCAAGCTCCCGTACGCCCCCGAGCGCGTGGCCTGCCTCGTCGGCTCCGGCGTCGGAGGCCTCGCCACCTTCGAGGAGCAGCAGACCGTCCTGGCCGCCGACGGCCCCGAGGCCGTCTCCCCGCTCATGGTGCCGATGATGATGGCCAACGCCGCGGCCGCCCAGATCGCCCTGCGGCACGGCCTGCGCGGCGAGAGCCACTGCGTGATCTCCGCCTGCTCCGCCGGCGCCCAGGCCATCGGCGCCGGGCTGCGCCTGATCCGATCCGGCGAGGCGGACGCGGCCGTGGTGGGCGGCGCCGAAGCCGCCACCTCGCCCATCGTCCGCGCCGCCTTCCTCAACGCCGGCGCGCTCTCGCCGACCGGCGCCTCCGTGCCCTTCGACCGCGGCCGCGACGGCTTCCGGCTGGGCGAGGGCGCCGGCATCCTCGTCCTGGAGGACGCCGAGGCCGCCCGCGAGCGCGGCGCGCCGGTCCTCGCCGAACTCGCCGGCTACGCGGCCAGCACCGACGCCCACCACCTCACGGCCCCCGACCCGGCGGGCGAGAGCGCCGCACGGGCCGTCCGCGGCGCCCTCGCCGACGCCGGCATCACCCCGGCGGACCTGCACTACATCAACGCACACGGCACCGGGACCGTCCTCAACGACCGGGCGGAGGCGGCCGCGCTGCGGCTCGCCCTCGGCGACGCCCTCGCCCGCATCCCGCTCTCCTCCACCAAGTCGTCCGTCGGGCACCTGCTGGGCGCGGCCGGTGCCGTGGAAGCGGTCGCCACCGTCATGGCCCTGCACCACCGGACCGCACCCCCGACCGTCGGCCTGCGCGACCCCGACCCGGAGCTCGGCGCGCTCGACCACGTCACCACCGCCCGCCCCCTCACGGCGCGCGGACCGGGCCCGCTGACCGCCTTGTCGACGTCCTTCGGCTTCGGCGGCCACAACGCCGTCCTCGTCCTGCGGGCGGCCTCCGGCGGGAGGGCCGCGTGATACGGCTCCCCGGCCGGCGCTACGTGGTCACCGGCGTCCTCAGCAGCAGCTCCATCGCCTGGCACATCGCCAGGGAACTCCAGCTGGCCGGCGCCGACGTGCTCCTGACGGGCCATGGCCGCAGCCGCCGCATCACCGAGCTCGCCGCCGCCGACCTGCCCCGGCGGGCCGAGGTCCTGGACCTCGACGCGACACAGCCCGGCGACTTCGGCGCCCTGGCCGCCGCGGTGGAGCAGCGGTGGCCCGCCCTCGACGGAGCCGTCCACGCCATCGCCGGCGCCCCGCCCGGCGCGCTCGGCGGCGCCTTCCTCACCACGCCGCCCGAGAGCGCCGAACTGGCCTTCCGCACCAGCGCCGCCTCCCTCCACGCCCTGGTCACCGCGCTCGCCCCGCTCCTGCGGCGCGGCGCGGGCGGCGGCAGCGTCGTCGGCCTGGACTTCGACGGCTCCCGCGCCTGGCCCGGCTACGACTGGATGGGCGTGGCCAAGGCCGCCCTGGAGTCCGTGTGCCGCTACCTCGCCCTCTACCTCGGCCCGCAGGGGACCCGCGTCAACCTCGTGGCGACCGGGCCCGTCGACACCGTCTCCGGGCGCGGCGTGTCCACCTTCGACGCGCTCGACGCACGCTGGGCGCAGGACGCGCCCCTGGGCTGGGACAGCGCCACGGCGGCGGCCGACGTCGTGCCGGGCCCGGTGCTGTTCCTGCTCTCCGGGCTGGCCCGCGGCATCACCGGCGAAGTGCTCCACGCCGACGGCGGGATGCGCGCCGCCGGCATGGGGCTGCCCGCCCCCGCGAGCGCGGCCGCCGGCGCCGCACCCCGGGGAGGCGAGGCCCGGTGAAGACCGGCACCGCGCAGGACACCGCCCCCGCACTGACCGCCGACCGCACCGTCCACCGCAGCCTCGTCCACAAGCGCGCCGTCGAACAGGTCCTCACCACGGCCGTGGCGGAGAGCGGCGGGCGCCTGCTCGGCACCGCCCAGCTGCCCCGGCTGCACCGCCACTACAACGACACCTGCGCCCCGTACCACGACCTCCTCCTCGTCGGGGAGGCCGCGCGCCAGACCGTCGAGGCGATCGTCCACGAACTCCTGCACGTGCCCCTCGACCGCCGGTTCGTGCTCGGCGACCTCGGCATCGCCTTCACCGCCCTGGACGCGGTGCGCACCGGCCCCGCCCCCGCCGACCTCCGCGTCGAGCTGGACATCGACCGGCTGCGCCGCCGCCGCGACGGCTCCGTCCGCAGTCTGCGCGGCGCCGCGACCTGCCGCATCGGCGGCCGCGACGCGGCCCGCTTCACCGGCACGCTGCTGTTCGTGGAAGAGGAGTCCTACGACGACCTGCGCGCCGGCAGCAGCGGGCCGCGCGCGCCGGCGGGGGAGGCGCCGCCCCGGTGCGAGCCGTCCGCGGTGGGCCGCACCGACCCCCGCAACGTCGTCATCGGCGGCCTGCGCACGGAAGGGCCCGCAGGCAGCGACAGCGCCGAAGTGACCGAAACCGTCGCCGACATCGTGGCCGACCCGCACGACCCCGTCTTCTACGACCACCCGCTCGACCACCTGCCCGGCATGCTGCTGATGGAAGCGGCCCGGCAGACCGCCCTGGCCGCCTGGTCACGCGCCCGTGCCGTACCGGCCGGGGCGCTCCTCGCGACGGCCTGCCGGGCACGGTTCCTCGCCTTCGCCGAGCAGTCCGCACCCGTCCGCTGCCGCGCCCGCCCCGCCGGGTCCACCGGCGCCGGGCCGGTCGCCGTGACCGTGGAACAGCGCGGGGAAGCCGTGGCCGAGCTGGAGATCACGGTCGAGGCCGTACCGGAGGGGGCCCGCCCCGGCCGCGCGGCCGCGGCGCCCACGCCCACCGCGCCCCCCGGAGGCGCCCGATGACCACCGCCACGATCGCCGGAGTCGGCGCGGCCCTGCCCGCCACCGTTCTCGGCAACGACCACTTCGTCCCCCTCGGCACCTCGCACGAGTGGATCGTCAAACGCACCGGCATCCACACCCGCCACTGGCTGGCCCCGGGCGAGTCGCTGGCCGCCCTCGCCGAACAGGCCTGCCGGGAAGCCCTCGCCGACGCCGGACGCGACGCGCGCGACGTCGACCACGTCGTGGTCTCCACCGTCACCCCCGACCGCATCACCCCGGGCATCGCCCCCGGCCTCGCCACCCGGCTCGGCGCGCCCCACCCGCCCGCGCTGGACCTCAACGCCGCCTGCGCCGGCTTCCTCTACGCCCTCGACCACGCCTGCGCGCAGATCGAGTCCGGCCGGGCCCGCTGCGTCCTGGTGTGCGCGGCCGAGGCGCTGTCCCGCATCACCGACACCACCGACCGGTCCACCGCCGTCCTCTTCGGGGACGCGGCCGGCGCCGTCGTGGTCACCCCGGCCGGGCCGGGCGACGGCGAACGGCCCAGCTTCCGCCTCGGCTCCGAC
This sequence comes from Streptomyces sp. URMC 127, assembly GCF_051386535.1. Taxonomy (NCBI): domain Bacteria; kingdom Bacillati; phylum Actinomycetota; class Actinomycetes; order Kitasatosporales; family Streptomycetaceae; genus Streptomyces; species Streptomyces sp. URMC 127. The sequence goes on along the minus strand of NZ_JBPQTW010000070.1, from coordinate 16,469 downwards.
GGCCGGCACGGGGACCTGCTCTACGCGGACCCCGACGACCGCCTGCTGCGCATGAGCGGCCGCGAGGTGTACGAGTTCGCCGTCGGCACCATGGTCGAGCAGACCCGCGCCGTGCTCACCGGCTGCGGCCTCTCCCTCGGCGACGTCGGGCTCTTCATCGGCCACCAGGCGAACGCACGGATCCTGCGGGCCGTCGCCGCGGAGCTCGGCGTCCCGCCGTCCCGCACCGCGATCAGCATCGAACACGTGGGCAACACCTCGTCGGCGTCCATCCCGTTCGCCCTGCGGCAGGCCAGGAAGCGCGGCCGCCTGCACCCCGGCGACCGGATCGTGATGGCGGCGTTCGGCGCCGGCTTCGTCTGGGGAGCCGGCGTCATCCGCTGGCAGGCGGCATCCCGAGCACAACCCGAGCACGCACTCCACGAGCAGGAGGAACCATGTCAGGGCAGTCACCGGTGACGCACCCGGAGCCGTACTACCTGGGGGACAACCCCTCGCGCCCCGTCCCGTTCGACGGCGTCATGACCGTCTCGCACTACATCATGCCCAACTTCGCCACGATGGACTGGCACCAGGTCCCGCGCGAGAAGGTCGTCGAGAACATCCGCAGCCTGAGCGACCCGGGCGGCAACCTCAACGACCGGATCATGATGTACATCCACGTGCCGTACTGCAAGTCGTTCTGCCACTACTGCAACTTCAACCGCTACCACTACCCGAAGCAGGACTCCGAGCGGCTGGAGCGGTACACCGACTACCTCATCAAGGAGATCGACTGGTACATGCGCCAGCCGTACGTGCAGGCGCGCGAGTTCACCGCGATCTACATAGGCGGCGGCAGCCCGTCCACCCTCCCCGTCTCCGCCGTCGAGCGGCTGAGCGCCCACCTGCGCAAGGTCGTGCCGGACTTCGACTCCATCGAGAAGTCCTTCACCGGCGAGCCCCGCACCCTGCGCCGCCCCGGCCTCCTCGACGTCCTCAAGGACCACGGCTGGGACCGCATCACCTTCGGCATCGAGACCCTCGACGCCAAGATCCACCGCAAGATCGGCCGGCTGGACACCCGCGACGACGTCGACGCGGTCTTCAACCGCATGCGCGACCTCGACTACCGGGCGGACACCTGCGTCGACATGATGTACGACCTGCCCGGCCAGAGCCTGGAGGGCTTCCAGAGCGAACTCGCCGAGCTCCTCGACGCCTACGACCCCGCCGAGATCGACCTGTTCACCACCATCTACCTGCCCTACCGCCCCCTGCACAAGCTCATCATGGACGGCAGGGTCGAACAGCCCGGCAGCCCCTGGCAGCTGCTCGCCATGCGCGAGCACCTCTACGACACGCTCAGCGCGGCCGGCTACCACAACACCATCGCCGAGACCTGGTCCAAGAGCCCCGAACGGTCCCAGTACCAGACCGCGCACTGCGCCCGGCAGGACATCATCGGCGTCGGCTGCGCCGCCCGCGGCAACCTCCGCGACATGGTGTCGATCAACCCGGAGAAGGTCGACCAGTGGCAGGCCAACGTCGACGAACAGGGCGCCTCCACCGAGACCCTCCAGTCCATCGGCTACGACGGCGTGCTCGACCGGATCATGGTGATGTTCCCGCGCTACAAGTCGCTCGGCAAGGACCTGCTGAACAGCTACGCCGACCGGGTCGGCGAAACCGCCTTCGCGCGCGTGAAGAACGTCATCGACGGGCACCTGGCGGCCGGCGTCATCGACGAGCACGACGACAGCTACACCGTCAACAAGCTCGGCGTCATCTGGCACGGCAACCTGCAGACCGACTACCTGCGCCACACCCTGAACACCAAGGGCGAAGTGCTGATGAACCACCTCACCGAGGCCCGCGCCGACTTCGACAACGAGGACCGCTTCGAGGTGACGCCCGAGACCGTCTACATCAAGGAACACGACGCCGAGTACCCGAGGCTGATGAAGTAGTGCCCATGACACAGCCCCCCGAGCCGCCGCCGGTCCTCGCCCGGATCCATCCCGCGGACGGCGTCACACTCGTCGCCCGCGTCCTGGAGCACCCGGACCCGGGCCGGCCGGTGGCCGTGGTCGTGCCTGCCATGGGCGCCGCCGCCCGCTTCTACCTGCCTTTCGCCCGGGCCCTGCACAAGGAGGGCCTGACCGTCGTCACGGCCGACCTGCGCGGGCAGGGCGAGGCGTCCCCGGCGGTGGCCCGCGGCGTGCGGTTCGGTTACCGCGAGCTGGCCGAGGAGGACCTGCCGGCCCTCGTCGCGGCCGTCCGCACGGCCCTGCCCGGCCGGCCGGTCGTCCTCGTGGGACACAGCCTCGGCGGCCAGCTGGCCCTGCTGTACGCGGCGGCCGGCCGCGAACCCGTCGACGCCGTCGTCCTCGTCGCCGCCGGCTCCGTCTGGTACCGCGGCTTCGGCCCCCTGCGGGGCCTGCGCAACCTCGCCGCGGGCCAGCTCTTCGCCGCCCTGGCCACCGTCCTCGGCTACTGGCCCGGACAGCGCTTCGGCTTCGGCGGCACCCAGGCGACCGGCGTCATGCGCGACTGGGCCCGGCAGGGCCGCACCGGCCGCTACCGCATCACCGGCAGCACCACCGACTACGAGAAGGCCCTCCGCACGCTCCGCCTGCCGCTGCTCGCCATCGGCGTGGACAACGACACCCTGGCCCCGCCCGGCTCGCGCGAGCACCTCCTCTCCAAGGCGCCGCGCGCCGCCCTCGACCGCTGGCAGTACACGACGGAGGCCGCCGGAGGGAAGCACATCGACCACTTCCGCTGGGTCCGCCACAACGCCGCGCTGTGCGCACACCTCGCACAGTGGGTGCACAAGGCCACCGCCGCACCACCGCGGAAGGACGGGCCGCACGATGCCTGATGGAAGGAGCGCCCCGATGCCCGCTGAGCCCCGCTCCCCCCGCGTGATCGTCGTCGGAGGCGGCTGGTCGGGAATCGCGGCCGCCTGGAACCTGCACCGCGCCGGCGCCCGCCCCGTCCTCCTTGACGAGCAGCCCGCCCTCGGCGGTCGCTCCGCGGCGGCCCCGCTCGGCTCCCGCACCGTGACCCTCGGCGGCAAGAACATCGGCCGCAAGTACACCTCCTTCCGGGCCTTCGCCGCGGCCATGGGCGCCCGCGACGCCGACTGGGAGCACTTCGGCATCAACTCCTCCCGCATCGAGGGCGGCCGCGTCCGTACCGTCGACAGCACCAGCCGGGCCGCGAGCCTGGCCGGGCTGCTGGCCGGCGTGCCCCTCCGCGACCTGGCCAGGCTCCTGCGGCTCGCCCGCTACGTGCGCGGCGACCGCGCCAACGCCTTCCTCACCGGCCCCGAGTTCGACCGCCTGGCCGCCCGCACCGGCGACCCCGCCCTCTCGGCGTACTTCGGGCCCGTCCTGCAGGAGCGGCTCCTGCGCCCGGCCGTGGTGCGCATGAACGGCGCCGAGCCCGATGAGACGCACCTGGGCACCTTCGGCACCAACCTCGGCATGCTCCTCGACAGCTTCGACCAGCTCACCGGTGGCTTCGACGGCATCCTCGCCCGCTTCGCGGACACCGTCGAGACCCGCACCCGCACTCGCGTCACGGCGCTCGCCACCGAAGGCGGCCGCGTCACCGGCGTGCACACCGCCACCGCCGGCGGGGCCTCGCAGCTCGCGGCCGACGCCGTCGTCCTCGCCCTGCCCGCCCCCGCGGCTGCCGCCCTGCTGCACCCGCACCACCCGCAGCTGGCCCGGCTGCTGGGCCGCGTACGGTACTTCCCCGTCACCGTCGTCGTCGCCGCGTACGACCGGCCGGTCTTCGACGAGCGCGTCCGCGCGCTGACGTTCCCGCCCGGCAGCCCTCTGAGCAACGCGGGCGCGTACGGAGTGGGGGACCGGCACCTGGTCCGCTACACCTTCAGCGGCCGGGCGGCCCGCGGCCTGCCCCACGCCGGGGACGACCTGACCGCCCTCGCCGAGAAGGAGCTCGGCGCCCACGTCGACCTCTCCGCACCCCGCCGCACCGGCGCCGTCTCCGCCCGCTGGGAGCACGGGCTGTGCGCCTACTCCGCCTTCCACACCACGACGCTCGCGGCCGTTGCCGAACACGTGAAGGACCTGCCGGGGCTGGCGCTGACCGGCGACTACGTACGGGGCGCGTCCGTCGAAGCCTGCTTCCGGGGCGCGTACGCGTGCACGGACGAGCTCGTCCGCACGCTCATGCCCCTCCCGCGGCTTCCCGCATGATCTCTATCCGGGCGGCGGGCGCCCGGCAGGCCACCGCCGCCCGGTAGCCGTCCGGCGCTCGCAGGTCGCGCACCGTCCACAGCCCCACGGGGCCCAGCGCGGCGGGCAGCGCCAGGACGGCCGGCTCACCGGGCCGCGCGCCCGGCCCCGTCACGACCTCGGCGAGGGAGCCCGGAAAGCCGCGTCCCCACGCCTTCAGCACGGCTTCCTTACGGGTCCACAGCCGGGCGAACTCCTCCGCCTCCCGCCCCGGTTCCGCAGTGCGCCAGGAGGCGGACTCCGAGGGCGCCAGGCAGACCTCGGCCAGCTCCCGCAGGTGCGGGCGGGCGACGACACGCTCCACGTCGACGCCCACCGGCCCGCCGGCACAGACGGCCAGCACCACCGCACCGCCCGAGTGGCTGTAGCTCACGTGCAGGCCCGGATCGCGGGCGAGCCGCGGCTTCCCCGCCCGGCTCCGCTCCCACCGCACGCGCGCGGGAGGGGCGTGCAGCCGCTCTGCGAGCCGGTCGCGTACCCAGGACCGGGCCTCGGCACGCAGTTGCCGCTTGCCGGCCGTGTCCCGGGGGACGTCCGCGCCGGTGCGCAGCAGCGCGGCCCACACCGTGACGCGCACCCCGTGCGGCAGGTCCGCTGCCACGGCGCTCCCTCCCTCCTACGCCACGCGGATCGCGGGGTCGCTCACCCCCGCCTCGCCGGTCTCGACGTGCCCGGCGAAGCGGCGCAGGAACGTGCCGTCCGTGTCGGACACGACGGTCAGGTCGTACCAGCGCTTGCTGCGGCGCAGGTCCACAGCATGGACCAGCCGCCCGCCCGCGGGCACCCGGAAGGTCTCCTTCCCGCCGCCGTAGGCGTCGGTGACGGTCAGGTTGCAGGCGCTGCCGCCCGCGTTCGTCATCGTCAGCGTGAGGCCGCCGGTGCGGGCGTCGTGGCGGGCGGTCACCTCCGGGCCCGCGGCCCTGCCCGGTCCGCGGAAGGTGCGCAGGAAGCCGTTCGGGCCGGACACGGACAGGTCGTAGGTGCCCTTGGAGTAGGCGGTGTTCCAGGTGTCGGAGAGCTGCTTGCCGGCCCCGGCCGTGTACGTCCACGGGCTGTCCGTCCGGTTGGCGGAGGTGACGATGAAGCAGACGCCCGCCGCCTCCCCGGCGCCGAACGTGAGCGTGAACCGCCCGGTGGACGGGTTCGCGGAGCCGTCCACCAGCGGCGCGTACGGCAGCGGGCGGGTGGGCCGCGAGCCCTTCTCCTGGACCGGCAGGGCGGGATCCGCGGGGGGCTTCGGCACGTAGTCGGGGTGCCGCTTGCGGTCCGGCGGCTCGTAGGCCGCGGTGTCCGGCAGCCCGGCCGGGCCGGTGTCCCGCAGGCCGAAGTCGAAGGCCGAGGTGAGGTCGCCGCAGATCGCCCGGCGCCACGGCGAGATGTTCGGCTCGCGCACGCCGAAGCGGCGCTCCATGAAGCGGATGACGGAGGTGTGGTCGAAGACCTCCGAGCAGACGAAGCCGCCGGTGCTCCACGGTGAGACCACGATCATGGGCACGCGCTGGCCGAGCCCGTAGGGGCCCGCTCCGTAACGGGCGTTGCCGGCGAAGACGTCGAGCGAGGCGTCGGCCGTGGACAGGCCCCGGTCGGCGCTCGCGGGCGGGAACGGCGGCAGGACGTGGTCGAAGTAGCCGTCGTTCTCGTCGTACGTGATGAACAGGGCGGTCCTGCTCCACACGTCCGGGTTGGAGGTCAGGGCGTCCAGGACCTGGGAGATGTACCAGGCGCCGTAGTTGACCGGCCAGTTCGGGTGCTCGGAGAAGGCTTCCGGTGCGGCGATCCAGGAGACCTGGGGCAGCCGGCCGGCCTTGACGTCCGCCTTGAGGACGTCGAAGTAGCCGCCGCCCTTCTTCACGTTCGTGCCGGTGCGCGCCTTCTCGTAGAGGGGCTCACCGGGCTTGGCGTTGCGGTAGTTGGTGAAGTAGAGGAGCGAGTTGTCGCCGTAGTTGCCGCGGTAGGCGTCCTCGATCCAGCCCCAGGAGCCCGCCTTGTCGAGGCCGTCGCCCTCGTCCTGGTAGATCTTCCACGAGACGCCGGCCTTCTCCAGCCGCTCCGGGTACGTCGTCCAGCCGTAGCCCGCCTCCTCGTTGCCGAGGACGGGGCCGCCGCCCTTGCCGTCGTTGCCCGTGTGCCCCGTCCACAGGTAGTAGCGGTTGGGGTCGGTGGCTCCGATGAACGAGCAGTGGTAGGCGTCGCACACGGTGAACGCGTCGGCGAGCGCGTAGTGGAAGGGGATGTCGTCGCGCGTCAGGTAGGCCATCGTCCCGGTGCCCTTGGCGGGCAGCCACTGGTCGTACCGGCCCTGGTTCCAGGCCTTGTGGCCGCCCTGCCAGTCGTGGTTGAGGCCCGCGATGAACTGCATGCCGAGGTTCTCGGCGTCCGGGTGGTAGGGCGGCACCTCCCTGGACCCGTCCGACTGGTACCACACCGGCTTGCCGCTGGGCAGGGAGACCGGGCGCGGGTCACCGAAGCCGCGCACGCCCCGCAGCGTGCCGAAGTAGTGGTCGAAGGAACGATTCTCCTGCATCAGGACGACGATGTGCTCGACGTCCTGGATCGTGCCGGTGCTGCGGCGGGCGGGGATGGCGGCGGCGCGGTCGATGCTGCCGGAGAGGGCCGCGTAGCCCGCGGTCGCGCCGGCGATCTGGAGGAATCGCCTCCGGTTGAGTTCAGGCATGTGTCTGACGACCTCTTGGGAGTCGGGGCTGGATCCGGGTGCTCCAAGAGCAGCGAGCGCCGGGGAAGGGGCCGTGTCACCGGTGTGACGCAGGGCGGTACGGGAGGCGAACGTAGCGGACGGGGGGTGAGAAGGGGAGCCCTCGGGCCTCGTCGGCCGCGATTGCGGGAAGGGGAGCCTTGGGGCGTACCGGCCAGACGCCGGCGAAGGGGTGCGGCCCTGGGTCTTACGCGTCAGGCCGGGTCCGTGGCCGTCGGCCGGACCGGCCGGACCCGTGGTACGGCGGTGACGGCCGGCCGCCGCAACGGTGGGGCCCCGGCGGCTTCCGCAGCCCAGCCTGTACCGGCACCCGCACTCGTGCCGTCACGCACCGGGCGGCCTCAGAGCCAGCGGTTGCTCGTCCGGTCGTAGGACAGCGTCCGGCCCGCGCACGCGGCCAGGTCCAGCGCGAAGAGCTGCTCGTACGCGGTGGCCGGCAGATCCGCCTCGATGACGATCCGGGCGCCGGAGCGCTCGTCCTCCAGCAGGAGCGGCTGCGGGGACCCGGGAGGCTCGTCTGCGGCGGCGGACCGGCGCAGCGCACCGCCGAGCACGCGCTTGAGCGCCGCGCAGGCGTCCTGGGCGAGGAGCTGCCCCACGTTCTGCAGGAAGCCGCTGAGCGGCAGCACGACGAGGACCATCCACGTGAGCGGGTCGCCCCGGAAGGCACCCAGCGTCGCGCTGTACGGGACGAGCCCCAGCCCCGCCAGGCCGTCGGTCAGCGCGCGGCGCTGCTCCTCGCCGCTCTCGGGGGCGAAGTAGACGCGGGCGGCCAGCGGCGGAGGAGTACTCACCCGCCCGAGGGTAGGGCGCGCGCGGGGGCGGAAGCGGCCGTTCTGCGTTGTCCGGCCCTGACTCCACCGCGACGTCGAGCAGCCGGCGACGACGTGCCCGGCGGCACCGGTCCGGCCGGGGACGGGTGCGGCACGGCGGGACCGCGGGACCGCGCCGCGGGGGTAGCACGCCGTTACGGCGGGACCGGTCGCGTGGTCGGGCCTCCGGCGGCCGTGGCCGCCTGGGGGCGGTACCGCCGGTCCGCTCCGCGGGGTTGAGCGCCGTTGCGCGAGACTGAAGCGCGTGGTCCGGTCTGCGACGGCCGCGGCGGCCTGGGGGTGCGGCACCGCCGGCCCGCGCCGCGGGGGTTGAGCGCCGTTACGGCGGGACCGGGGCGCGTGGGCCGCGCCGCGGCGGCCGCATCGCCCTGGAGGAGCCGGCTCTCCGGTCGGGCCGGGTCAGTCTTCCGGCGGGGGCCGGTCCCACCGTACGACGAGGCGCCCGTCCGCCTCGGTCACCTCCGTGCCGAAGGCGGTGCAGGCCCTGCGGAACCGGTCGGTGATCCACCGGGCCTCCGCCGCCTTCGCGAGCCGCGTGCGGCAGAAGTCGAGCGCCAGCGGCACCGCCTCCACGCGGACGGGGCAGGCGCCGTCGAAGGTGACGAGGAAGAGCAGCCCCAGGTCGTTGCGGAGGTCGTCGTCCGTCGCGTAGTCGTCGATGAAGTCCCCCAGGTCGTAGAGGACCCGGTGCGCGACGCCGTGGAAGACGTGCGCGGAGTGCCCGGCGACGAGCGTGGCGCCCGCCGCGAGGAACTCCTGCGCGGCGCGGCGGATGTACGGGGCCGGGCCCGGGGTCATGTTCGGGCCCCAGTGCGGGGTGACGAGCGTGACGTCCGTGCCCAGGCCGGTGACGGTCCGCAGCAGCCAGTCCGGGGCTCCCGCCTCCAGGCGCGCGAGGGCGACGCCCGGCCGGTCCGGGCCCGCGGCGAAGTCGCTCGGGTGGTCGGTGACCCCGACGACGCCCAGCCGCAGCCCGCCGCGCTCCACTACCGCCGGCTGCCGCGCGGCCTCCTCGTCCCGCCCGGCCCCCGTCCAGGCGATCCCGGCGTCGGCCAGGTGGCGGACGGTGTCGAGCAGGGCCTCGGGCCCGTAGTCCAGGGCGTGGTTGTTGGCCAGGTTCACGCAGCTCACCCCGAGGTGCCGCAGCGCCCGCACGGCCACGGGCGGCGCCCGGAAGAAGAACGGCTTGAACGGGTCCCGCCAGCGCTCGCCGCGGGCGGAGACCGCGCACTCCAGGTTGAGGACGAAGGCGTCGGCCTCGTGCGCGGCGGCCACCACGTCGTCGGAGAACAGGCTCTCCGGAGGGTCGGTGGCGAGGCGGCGGGCGACCTCCCGGCCCAGCATGGTGTCTCCCGCGAGGGCGAGTTTCATGGTTCAACCACCTCCTCGCGGCTCTGCCGTCCCCTCTGCCCCTCATTGTAGAAATAGCCGGATTACCTGTGGAATGTGTGGGCCGCGGGCTCACGGGGAACAGCAGTCCCATGGCGCGGCCCAACGAAGAGGTCGAGGCGCTGCTGCAGGAGTACGCCGACCTCGTCACCATCACCGGCGGCGACGCCTACAAGGCGCGCGCCTACGAGAAGGCCGCCCGCGCGATCGGCGGCCACCACGCCGACGTCTCCCGCCTCGACCTCAAGGGCCTCCTCGCCATCCCGGGCGTCGGCAAGTCGATCGCGGAGAAGGTCCTCGAATACCTGCGGACCGGCCGGGTCGCCATGGTCGAGGAGGCCCGCGAGCTCATCCCGGCCGGCGTGCGCGAACTGATCGCCATTCCCATGCTCGGCCCCAAGAAGGCCATGGTCCTCTACGAGGAGCTCCACATCTCCTCCGTCGACCAGCTCCTCGACGCCCTCCATGCCCACAAGCTCCGCGACCTCAAGGGCTTCGGCGCCCGCACCGAGGAGAACATCCTGCACGGCATCGCCCTGCTGCAGCAGGCCGGCGGCCGCATCCTCATCGACGCCGCCATGGACGTCGCCGAACAGATCACCGCCGAGCTGTCCGGCGTGGCCGGGTGCGAGCGGTGCGCGTACGCCGGGTCGCTGCGCCGGATGCGCGAGACCATCGGCGACATCGACATCCTCGTCGCCGCCGAGCACCCGGCCCCGCTCATGCAGGCTCTGACCGAGCTGCCGGTCACCGCCGAGGTCATCGCCCACGGCGAGAAGAAGACCTCGGTCCGCACGACCAAGGGCCTCCAGGTCGACCTGCGCGTCCTGCCGCCCGACGCCTGGGGAGCGGGCCTGCTGTACTTCACCGGCTCCAAGGCGCACAACATCCGCGTCCGCGAGCTCGCCGTCCGCCACAAGTACAAGCTCTCCGAGTACGGACTCTTCCACGCCAAGAGCGGCAAGAAGATCGTCTCGTCGGCCGAGGAGGAGGTCTACGCCCGCCTCGGCCTGCCCTGGATCCCGCCCACCCTGCGGGAGGACCGCGGCGAGATCGCGGCCGGGCTGCGCGACGAGCTGCCGGAGCTGGTCACCGAGGACGACATCCGCGGCGACCTGCACACCCACACCGACCTCACCGACGGCGTGGCACCGCTGGAGGCCATGGTGGCGGCGGCCGCCGAGCGCGGATACGCGTACTACGCCGTCACGGACCACGCGCCGGACCTCTATATGCAGCGCATGACGGACGCCAAGATCCTCGCCCAGCGGGACCGGCTCCGGGCCCTGGACGGCAAGCACCGCAGGATGCGCCTGCTGCACGGCACCGAGCTCAACATCGGCCCCGACGGCGGCCTGGACTGGCCGGACGAGTTCCTGGCGGGCTTCGACCTGTGCGTGGCCTCGGTGCACTCCCACTTCAACCAGACCCGGGACGAACTGACCCGCCGCCTGATCCGCGCCTGCGAGAACCCGCACGTGGCGATCATCGGCCACCCGACGACCCGCCAGATCGGCAAACGCCCCGGCATCGACGCCGACTTCGACGCCGTCTTCGAGGCGTGCGCCCGCACCGGCACGGCCCTGGAGATCAACTCCCACCCCCAGCGGCTGGATCTGTGCGACGAGGACATCCTGCGCGCCAAGCGGTACGGCGTGAAGTTCGCCGTGAACACGGACGCGCACTCGGTGACGCACCTGCCCTACATGAGGTTCGGCGTGGGCACGGCCCAGCGCGGCTGGCTCACGAAGGACGACGTGATCAACACGTGGCCGCTGCAGCGGCTGCGCCGTTTCCTGCGGCCGGCTGCACGCCGGAGCTGACCGGCGGAGGATCACGCCCGGACCCTCCGCCCCGCCGGCGGCGGTGCCGTCATGCTGGTCAACCGCGCCGGCGGCTTTTGTCCCGCGGCGCCTGTCAACAACGACTACCAAGCCGGTCCCAACTCCTGCGGCCCGGGCAGCGACCAGTGGCGCACCGGGGCCACGGCCTCCGCCGGTCAGACCCCGGAGAACACCGGCAGGCGATGGTCACCACCTGCACCAGCGACGACCCCCGGCAGTTGCGGAAGGGCGGCGGCCCGGCCTGGCAGGGGCTTTCGCTGCGTTTCCTTCGGATGGCCCGGTCGTTGGGCAGCTCGGGCATATGAACGGAGAGCACCGTGCGAACTACCGACATCCAGCGTTGCGAGATCCGGCCCGGCCGCCTCGTGGAGTGGACGCTGCACCGGACGGCCGTCGAGGCCGCGCTGAGCCTGCCGGACGATGCGCGTCCGCCCGCGTACGTGCAGGAGTCCCACGTCCGTACGGCGCGATCGGTGCGCGAGGGCGGGCTGTTCGTGCCGACCTGGCTAGGCACCGCCTTCGACATTCCGGGGGAGGCCGACCTCGGCGTCCTGCAGGCCGCGCTGCGGGCCTGGACCCTCCGGCACGAGACGCTGCGCAGCGGCTTCCGGTGGGCCGGTGACGAGATGCGGCGCTTCACGCTGGACGCCGACGCCGTCGTGCTGCACCGCGAGGACGTCGGCCGCTTCACCGACGCGGAGACGCTGACCCGCTATCTGCAGGACCGTTTCGATGCCGCGGCGGACGCGCTCAGCTGGCCGAACTTCATCTTCGCGGCCGTCGTCAGGGACGACGGCACCAGCGTCTACATGGCCTTCGACCACAGCAACGTCGACGCCTACTCGATCCAGCGCATCCCCGCCGAGATCCACGAGCTCTACGCCGCAGGCCTCGAAGGCCGCGCCGTGACCGCGGCGCCGGCCGCCAGCTACGTCGACTTCTGCGCGACCGAGCGCACGGACGCCGACAGCATCGACGACACGCACGCGATCGTGGCCCGCTGGCGGGAGTTCATCGCCCGCTGCGACGGCACGCTGCCGAACTTCCCCGTCGACCTCGGGCTCACCCCCGGCGGGCCGCTGCCCACCCAGAAACTCCTGCGCGAGATGCTCGTGGACGACGCGGACGCGGCGGCCTTCGAGGCGTACTGCCGCCCGTACGGCGGAAGTCTGGTGGGCGTCCTGGCGGCCGTCGGCCTCATCGTCCGCGAGATCAGCGGCGTGCAGGTGTACCGCACGGTCGTGCCGTTCCACACCAGGGTGCGGTCCCGGTTGTCGGATTCGGTGGGCTGGTACGTGGGCGGAGCGCCGATCGAGGTCCCCGTGGGGAGGGCGCAGGGCTTCGACGGCGCGCTGGAGATGGTCCGCGCGGCGCTGCGGGAGAGCAGGCCGCTGGCGCGGATGCCCATCGCCCGCGTGCTGGGGCTGCTGGGCTCCGACTTCCGGCCCACCTCCCCGGACCTGTACTCGATCGTGTCGTTCGTCGACGCGCGCGGCATCCCGGGATCGGAGCGCTGGCAGGACCTCAAGGCGTACGGGCTGATCCGGGTGTCGTACGGCGACCAGGTGTGCGCGTGGACGACCAGGCTCCACGAGGGCCTGCAGTTCGCCGCCCGCTACCCGGACACCGACATCGCCTACAAGAACATGTCCCTGTGCGTCGAGCGGCTGCGGGAGTTCATCGTCTCCGTGGCCCGGTCCGCGGCGCGGCAGGACGTGCACGTCCCGTGAGACCCGGCCGCGCCGCGGCCGCCGTCGCGCTGGCCGCGGCCCTGTCGCCCTCCGCCGCCCCGCCGGCCCGCGCCGACGGCGGCGGGCCGCACGGCTGTCTCGCGTCGTGGTACGGCGCGCCGGAGGAGCTGCTCGACGGCTGGCCGACCGCCAGCGGCGAGCCGTTCGATCCGGAGGCGATGACGGCCGCGAGCCGTGACCTGCCGTTCGGCACCCGGGTGCGCGTCACGAACGCCGGGACGGGCGACTCGGTCATGGTGCGGATCAACGACAGGGGGCCGCGGGACCCGCGGCGCTGCATCGATCTGACCCGGGGAGCGTTCGGGGAGATCGCACCCCTCGACGAGGGACTCGTACGGGTGAACTTGGCACCCTCGCTCGTACGGTAATATTGCTTTCTCGCCGCTAGCTCAGTTGGTCAGAGCGGCTGACTCTTAATCAGCAGGTCCGGGGTTCGAGTCCCTGGTGGCGCACTGGAGAACGGGGCCCCCGCCGGATGGTCGGGGGCCCCGTTCGCGTACGGATGCGGTGCTCAGCTCGTCTGCGCCTGCTCGTAGAGGGCCTTGGCCTCGTCGCCGAAGTACGGGCCGAACATCCTGTTGGGCAGGAAGGTGTAGCCGAAACTGTTCACCGACGCCTGCAGGCCCGTGCCGGTGGCCTCGTCGAACGACGCGAACCAGGGCCCGCCGCTGGAGCCGCCGGTCATGTTGCAGCCGAGCCCGTGGTCCTTGGTGAGCAGGAAGTCCTTGGTGGAGTTCCCGCTGCAGTGGATGAGCTTCGTGCCGTCGTACGGGGACGCCGCCGGGAACCCGAAGGCGTACATGGCCTTGTTGTAGGCGCCGTTGAACTGCAGCCCCTGGCCGCCCACGGTGTCGGCGAGCCGCTTGCCGCCAAGCGGGGCGACGACCGCGGCGCCGATGTCGTAGTTCATGTCCTCACTGGCCGTCCACTGGGGCGTGGAGAGGGTCTTGACTGCCGTCCAGGTGCCGTAGGGCGTCTGCCCGTCGTGGTAGCCGGGGGCGAAGGCCCAGTTGGTGTGCCAGTTGCCCTGGTACTTGACGCAGTGCCCGGCCGTGATCACGGTGCTGCCGTTGCTGCTGGTGACGGCGTCGCCCGAGCAGGAGGCGTTGCGGCCCTGCATGGTGAAGAACACCCGGCCCGCGGTCCTCGTGACGGCGCCTCCGCCGGTCCACGGCCCGCCCGGCTGGGGGAAGGTCGCGAGGGAGCCGGCCGCCGGGGCGGTGGCGGCGACGGTGCGGGTCCCGCCCCGGGCGGCCGGCGCGGAGAGCGTGCCGGGAGCCTGCGCGGGCAGGTCGAGCGGCGCGGCCGCGCGCATCCGCTCGGGGGTCCAGTAGTCGCTGACGGCCTGCTGGGCGGCCGGTCCGGCGGCCGCGGTGTGCACGGCGGGCGCCGCGGTCCGGCCCGGCGCGGTGCCGGCCGCCGCGGCCTGCGTGCCCGCGGTGACCAGGGCGCAGGCGGCCAGCAGCACGCCTGCGGTCGTACGGCGGGATCGTCTCACGCGTACTCCTTCTGCGGTGCGGATACGGCGGTTGATGACGAGCGGGCTGGCTGGACGTGCGTGAGGCAGGGTGCCACGGGAGCCCAGCTATTGACAGGGGCGCGTCAAGAGTGATGCGCCGACCGGGGTGATGGGCGATCAGAAAGCCCACGTTCGAGTGGATTAACGGCGTTCACCCGTATCCCGCCCCGCGTCATGCGCCATCGTGCACACGATCACCTTCGGAAACCCGCCGCCATCGTCCGCGACCAAGGGGATTCACGTTGTCCGCCGAGACCTCCGAGACCTCCGAGGTACATGAGGAATTACGCTTCCGCTCCCCGACCCTGACCGCCTTCCAGAAGAGCCCGCTCACCGCGCGCGCGATGGGCCGGCGCCTGCCCCGGCTCGTCCGCAAGGCGCTGGGCCTGGCCTGGCGGGTGGACAGACGCGCCGTCCTGACCCTGCTCGTCTGCCAGCTGCTGTCCGGCGCCTTCGAGGCCTTCGGCCTCCTCGCCACCAGCAGCACCATCACCGCCCTGATCACCTCCGGCCACATGCAGGACCGGCTCATGGAGGCCCTGCCCTCCATCGGCCTCCTCGCCGGCGCCGCCGGGACCCGCGCCCTGCTCGCCATCGCCGTCCACAACATCTCCAGCCGGCTGGCGCCGCGGATCTCCCGCGAGGCCGAGCTGCAGATGCTCGACGCGGCGATCAACGCCGAGCTCGCGGCCTACGACCACCCCGGCTTCAACGACAAGCGCGAGGCCGCGGACCGCGGCGCCGACGTCGCCCAGGACCTGCTGACCGAGTCCCAGGACCTCATGGCCTGCCTCGCCTCGCTCGTCGCCGCGGCCGGCGTGGTCACCGTCCTGCACCCCGTCCTGCTGCCGCTCCTGCTGCTGGCCACCCTTCCGCAGGGCTTCGCCGCCGTGAAGGCCGCCAGGGTCCACTACCAGACCTCCCGCGCCCTGAGCGCGGACCGCCGGGTGCTCAGCCACCTGCGCTGGCACGTCACCGACAAGGTCTTCGCCGACCAGCTCCGCTCGGGCACCATGGCCGGCTTCCTCCTCGGCCGCTACCGCGCGGTCGGCGACCGCATCCACACCGCCACCGACCGGGCCGTCCACCAGGGCGCCCGGTACGCCCTCGCGGGCGCCGTCGCCGGCGGCATCGCCTCCGGTCTGGTGTGGGCCGCGCTCGCCCTCCTGCTCGGCACGGGGCACATGTCGCTCGCCTCGGCCGGCACGGCCGTCTTCGCCCTGCGCTCGGTCGGCTCCTCCCTGCGGGGCATGGTCGGCTACGGCGCGCGTCTCTTCCGCACCGGTCTCTACCTCGACGACTGGGCCGAGTTCATCGACGAGGCCGGCGGCCACCGCATGCAGCGCGGGACCCGCGCCCCCGCGGCGCCCCTGGCCGTCCGGGCGGAGTCCCTCACCTTCTGCTACCCCGGCTCCGACCGCCCGGCGCTGCAGGACGTCAGCCTGGAGGTGCGGCGCGGCGAGGTCCTGGCCCTGGTCGGGGAGAACGGCTCGGGCAAGACCACCCTCAGCAAGCTCCTGACCGGGCTGTACCTGCCCACCTCCGGCGCGGTCACCTGGGACGGCGCCGCCACCGGCGAGTTCGCCCCCGAGGCGCTGTGGCGGCAGACCGCCGTCGTCCCGCAGGACTTCGCCCACTGGCCCCTGTCCGCCCGCGACAACATCACCCTCGGCCAGGCGCACGCCGGAGACGGCGCCGTCCTCGAAGCCGCCGCGCACGCCGGCGCCGACGAGGTCGTCAAGGAGCTCCGCAGCGGCCTCGACACCCTCCTCGCCCGCGAGTGGTTCGGCGGGGTGGAGCTCTCCGGCGGCCAGTGGCAGCGCATCGCCATCGCCCGCGCCTTCTACCGCCCGGCCGGCCTGCTCGTCATGGACGAACCCACCAGCGCCCTGGACGCCCGGGCCGAGCACCGCATCTTCGCGGGGCTGCGCAAGGTCGCCCAGGAGCGGGCCGTCGTCCTCGTCACGCACCGCCTGGCCAACGTGGCGGTCGCCGACCGCATCGTGGTCCTCGACCACGGCCGGGTCATCCAGCAGGGCACCTTCGCCGAGCTGGTCGAGGCCCCCGGCCTCTTCCGGGAGCTGTGGTCCCTGCAGAGCGACCGTGGCGTGCCCGCGGCGCCCGAGGAAGCGGGCCGCGCCATGCGCTGACCCCTGCCCCCTGTCACCCC